>NZ_JAJAFZ010000004.1:0-131970 GCF_025384895.1 Photorhabdus kayaii | reverse complement strand
ATCGCTGAGCACGCTGACGTCCACCAACGGAAACGCCTGGCGGTATAAGTGAGCAGCCTGTTCAGGGAGCGTAAAACAATCCAGCCACCGGTTTGAGTAAGGATAAGGACGAACCTCACCATGATAAAACAACAGAGGTGCCACCAACGGGAGTTCAGTATGGCCTTTTTTCAGGTGAGCCGCCATCGCTAACATGGCGTAATACATCAGTCGCCAGGCCATCAACGGGTCAGGGGTGGACTGATGTTCAATCAGACAATAGATATAGCCCTGTCCCCGGGCCGTTTCAACCGAGTACAGCACATCACTGTGCAGTTGGCGTAAATGCTGATCCACAAAACTGCTGGGCTCCAGTTTCAATGTGGTTAAATCACACAACAACTGGATTTCTTCGGGCAGATAAAGGGATAGAAACTCTCTGGCCGTTTCAGGCTGCGTTAAAAAATATTTGAATAATCCGTCATGGTGAGGCCGTTTTTCTTTCTTTGCCACAATCTGTTTCTCTGTCTTATTAGTTAGTCATTACCATTTATAGTATTTCTACCAAGTTACAAAAAACATTGTCTCAGATTTCCTCAGGCAAATCTTTACCGAATGCATTAATAGAAGAGCCTAAAGAATCAAATACCAAAAAAGAAAAAATAAGGAAACATTATATTTACAACAACTACTCAATGAAAGCCATTCATTTAAATGAGTTTTTAACTTGCATTCGCATAATGATAATCCCTTTATCAAAATATCGATTATTTATATTTCCGTTAATCTTGGATGTTCAGATCGCAAAAATTTGTCTGAGTTCCCTCCAGATGATCACTTATTTTGAAATGTTATTTATAACCGGATTTTCGTGGAGAAAAAGATGACAATAACCACTATCATTATCTCCCTCATTACTGTAGGACTTATCGGTTGGGGGATCACAATTTATAACCGGCTAGTTGCTCTGAAAGAGCAGACAAGCAATACATTTGCCAATATCGATGTTATTTTAAAACAGCGTGCAGAACAGATCCCGCAGCTTGTGACCGTGCTGGAAAAGTCTATGGAACATGAACGTGATATTTTTACTCGGTTAAATGATGCACGGCAGGGATATCTTAATGCCGATACCTTCACAGATAAAATCAAAGCCTCCAATGAAATGAACAATGCATTCCGATCTGTACTGGCCGTAGCTGAAAACTATCCGACACTGATTTCAGGTTCCCAATTTTCACAATTGCAGACATCGGTGACGGATCTAGAAAGTAAAATTGCTCATCGCCGCGAAATGTTTAATGATGCAGTAACGGAGTATAATACGGCGATTTATCTATTCCCTGATCTGATTTTTGCCCGCATGTTTCATTATCAGAGGCTACCTTTATTAGAAATCTGTCAGGAAGAAAAAGCCTATGACGGTATCAAGTTTAAATAAATCAGATAGTAAACCTTATGATGACTATGATATTTTTTACTTTTATTTTTGTTTTTTCCTGCGTATTAATCTTTATCCTCAATCTCCTTTTAAAAGAAGTCGTGGGATTTAAACGCCTTCACTGGCTTTCCGTTCTTTTAATTGGATTGATCATTACCAGCACGGTTTTTTATCTCGATTATCCTTTCAAACATTTTTCCTATATACCCTATGGATTTCAAGATGCATCGCGGCGGCAAGGGAGTGAATCCCCGGGAGCATAGATAACTATGTGACCGGGGTGAGCGAGTGCAACCAACAAAGAAGCAGCTTGAAAGATAACGAGTATATACTTCATTTATTTTAACCTGCCATAATCATTTAAAAGTGAAAATACAGAAGTATTAAATTTTTATATCAAGGGAGGATTTAACTTGGTTAAAACCTTTCATAAGGAGAGTTAATGGAATTTAATCGAAAATCATTAACCATTAATAATGAATTGAAAATAAATCTGCATGTAAAACAATATTACCCAAATAAATGGGGATTAAGGTGCTTTGCCACCGGTTATTTTTTTATTTTATGAAGAAAATCGTAAAAATAACGCAATAAAAAAGAGATAAACAGTGTGGATTGTCAGACACACACCGTTTTCCCACCAATGAAATTGCTGCCAGTACACCACCCGCTTCATCAACCACTCAAATATCCCCTATTGGTTCAATCTGGTTATAATGAAAAACCCGTTTACCCACTTTTAACACTAATTTTGTGAATATAAGGGTCCGGGGTTTTACAATCACAAACGGCACTTTTCATGTAAATCGAAAGCATAGTCTTTCCTTATCTCTCAGTATTAACTACCGGAAAAAGTTAATACTGAGTTGTTTTAAAAAGGCCATAGTTATCTAGAAATAACCACTTTTCCATTGATTAAAGAAAAATAGGGACTGAATGTACGACCGTTTTCACTGTTATTTTTATCTTCAATTAACAAAGGTGAATTATTGCTATGTTCAAGCTGGAACCTAAATAACCGCCCCCCCATATAACGTATCAGTTTATATTTACTCCAGTCTATCGGTACTGCCTGATAATTATTATCAAAATCTTGCTTAAAATCCAGAGAATCAAAAAAAACCTGCTCTGTGCTGTTATTGGCCTGCGCATGTTCATATAACATTATTTTGGTAGCATGTTGCAAAGCAACCAAATCTTTATTTTTCATGATCTGCCAGACATCTTCATAGGCTTTTTTAACCAGTTCAGTGCTTTCCGCTGTCTCCGGTAGAGGGGTAGCCGTCGTCCAAGCCCAGGCAGGGAGATCATTTAATGTCACTGTCCGCTGCGCATAATAAAATCCCCTATCTTTAAGATTTTTCTCCGCGATTTTGCTGTACTGAGTGGTATCAATATTAAAATTAACGGACTTCATGCTGGTTGGTTCCAACGTACCATTTTTATCTGCCACACTGGCGATAATATTAGTCACTTCATCAGACTCATAAGGAGTTACCCTTACCAATCTAACCTTGCACTCAGTACCTTTTTCTTGATAAACATACCCCTCTTTTGCATTTCTGAACGGCGCTATTTCAATATAAATAGTATTTTTACCATTTTGCAATATCGGAGCAACATTGTAACCCGTCGAGATGGTCCCTGTAATTGAACCCAAATTACTTAAAGTATAAATCCCGTTGACTCTAAGAACACAATAAGCACGGTTTGTTTCTAAATAAGTAATATATTTAACTTTATCCATTGTATTTTCCCCATAAGCTGATAATGAAAATAGGACCATAAAAAAATAAAAAAACTTTTCTCATTGCAATAACCTCAGTTTGTATATTGATTTCTATTTTAGTTATATTTCCTTACTCCCCAGTATTAACTGCAAAAAACAGTCAATACTGAGTTATCCAAAAAAGGCCACGATTATCTCGAAATGACCACTTTTCCATTGATTAAAGAGAAAAATGGGTTAAATGTAAATCCATCTTCACTATTATGTTTATCCTCAATTAGTAACGGAGAATTCATACTATTTACAACTTCAAACCGGAATAATCGGCCATTGAGATAACGTACTAATTTATATTTACTCCAATCTATCGGTACTGCCTGATAGCCCTTATCAAAATAATGTTTAAAATCTAGAGAATCAAAATAAATTTGCTCGGTACTATTATTCGCCTGAGATTCTTCACATAATGTTAATTGATAGGCTGTTTTCAGTGACTCCAAATCCTGGTTCTTCAACATTTGCCAAACATCTTCATAGGCTTTTCTAACCAGTTCTGCACTTGTTTCTGTCACCGGTAATGGTGCAGAGGTGGTCCAAGCCCAAGCAGGTAAATCATTTAACGTAACCGTTCTCTCTGCATAATAAAAACCTTCATTCTCGATATTCTTTTCCGTAATTTTACTATACTGCGCTGTATCGGTATTAAAATTAACGGATTTCATACTATTAGGCTCTGCTACACCATTTTTATCTGCCACACTGGCAATAATATTCGTGATTTCATCTGACTGGTAAGGTGTCACCTTTACCAACCGGACTTTACACTCCGCATCCTTATCTTTATAAACATATCCTTCTTTTGCATCACTAAATGGAGCCATTTCGATGTAGATGGTATTCTTACCATTTTGCAATATCGGAGCAATATTATACCCCGTTGATATAGTGCCGGTAATTGAATGCAGATTACTTAGAGTATACATTCCATTGACTCTAAGGACACAACGTGCCCGATTAGTTTCTAAGTAAGTGATATATTTAACTTTATCCATAGTGTTTTTCCCATAAGCTGATAATGAAAACAATGCCATAAAAAATAGAAAAGATTTCTTCATTGCGATAACCTCAGTTTATATGTTGATTTCTATTTTAGTTATATTTCCTTACTCCCCAGCATTAACTGCAAAAAACAGTTAATACTGAGTTAGTTAAAACAAACCATAGTTATCTCGAAATAACCACTTTTCCATTGATTAGAGAAAAATAGGGGCTAAATGTTCGACCATTTTCACTGTTATTTTTATCTTCAATTAACAAAGGTGAATTATTGCTATGTTCAAGCTGGAACCTAAATAACCGCCCCCCCATATAACGTATCAGTTTATATTTACTCCAGTCTATCGGTACTGCCTGATAATTATTATCAAAATCTTGCTTAAAATCCAGAGAATCAAAAAAAACCTGCTCTGTGCTGTTATTGGCCAATGCATGTTCATGTAACATTAATTTGGCTGACGATTGTAAAGCTACCAAATCTTTATTTTTCATTATTTGCCAGATATCTTCATAGGCTTTTCTAACTAACTCGGTGCTTGCTTCCGTTTCCGGCAAGGGAGTAGCCATAGTCCAAGCCCAGACAGGCAAATCATTTAATGTCACTGTTCTCTCTGCATAATAAATACCTTCATCCTTGAGGTTTTTTTCCGTTATTTTACTATACTGTGCTGTATCAACATTAAAATTAACAGATTTCATACTATTAGGCTCTGCTATGCCATTTTTATCTGCCACGCTAGCAATAATATTCGTGATTTCATCCGACTGGTAAGGCGTCATCCTTACCAACCGGACTTTACACTCCGCATCCTTATCTTTATAAATATATCCTTCTTTTGCATCACTAAATGGAGCCATTTCGATATAAATAGTATTCTTACCATTCTGCAATAATGGTGCAATATTATACCCGGTCGATATAGTGCCGGTAATTGAATGCAAGCTACTTAATGTATACATCCCATTGACTCTAAGGACACAACGTGCCCGATGAGTTTCTAAATAAGTAATATATTTAACTTGATCCATAGTGTTTCTCCCATAAGCTGATAATGAAAATAAAGCTATAAAGAATAAAAATTCTTTTTTCATTACGATAACCTCAGTCTGTATGTTGATTTCTCTTTTGGCAATTTTGGATATATTTCCCACTTTTTTTGTTTTTTATTATCTTTTCCGTCTTTTTGTTTAGCAGAATCGCCATCACTTTTAGGTGGAGCAATTCCTGCCCCATACTCTACATAATAACTGGCGGTGATGCCCTCATGGAAAAACACCAGAGATAACTCCTTATCCTGTTTATCCAGTTCAAAACATCCTTCCGCTTCAATATCCGCCTCCGCTCTAAAATACCCCTCCACCAGATAATATTTAAACCCAGCTTGAATATTGGTTTCCGCTTTAATCGCTAGCGTACCTCTTACCATATCCCCCAGTTGAAATTCCATTTTATGCTCTTCATTACTGGCATATTTAAATGACAGATTTAACGCCCCTTCCAGAATCATATCTAATTGCGCCCCCAGATAAGCCCCATTCCGTCCCTCTTTTACCGCCTCCTGACCTTTTAATCCCTGTTCACGAATTAAGGCGATTAATTTCTCAACCCCAAATTCCGTCGCAAACGCCTCAATTAAATCCAGCCGCAGTTTTATCCCAATCAGCGGCTCTAATGCCACCGAAACCGTATGCTCAAAATAAGCTGCGTCGCCATGTGTGGCATTCACCAGTTTACTACCACCGCTTAATTTTATTTCCGGAGTCTGGATTTCCACCTCCAACAGTTTAATTTCCTGACTGCCTTCACTGGAAAACAGTTTTTGCAACGTCTCAACCGCCTGCAAGCCTTTATTCACCAGACCCAGTTTTTTACGTTTTTCTTTAAATTCCTCTTCCAGTTCACGTGTAAGTGTGTGGGAATAAGGACCCAGCTTATAAGCAAAACTCCCTTCGGCAGTTAACGTGTCCGTTAATTCATAACCCGCCGTGTGTTTATGCCAGTTTTGACCGGGCTTTTTCGCGTTCGGATTGGTTTTCTTTCTCTCCTTCAGCGCCTCCGCTTTTCTTTCCGCCGCGCTTCTTTCCCGTACTTCTTGTTCTGCCCCTATCGTCACATCCAGTGTCCATTCATATTGCGGCAACACATGGATTTTGGTACTAAGGGCGTCCACTCTCCCTAGCATCAACATTTTCACTTTATCATCCGGCAAGAGAAATGAGCGCTGGGCAAAAGGCTGACCGTAACATTGCGTCAGGGCCAGAATATAATCCGTATGCGGTAAAGAATTCAGATCCCCCTGCTGAAACAGCGACGATGCAATAAAACCTAACGGATCATTTGCTATTGGATCGACCGGCAAGTTATGACGGGAAAAACTGATTTCATAATCTACTCCCGGTCCCTTAATTGGATTTTTATCCAATTCATAAAATTGAAACGCCGGGTTATCCGGGCTATAGAAAACCGCTTTGGGACAATGTGCGTTTTCCGTTATACACTGTTTTCCCACCAATGAAACAGACACCGGTATCCCCTCCGCTTCATCAACTACCCAAATATCCCCTATCGGTTCAATCTGGTTATAGTGAAAAACCCGTTTCCCAACTTTTAACACTAATTTGTGAATACAAGGGTCCGGAGTTTTACAATCACAAACCGCACTTTTCATGTTAACTGAAAGCATGTTTTTTCCTTAACCAATATTAACACTACCACCACCAATCACAATTCCACCACAACTCACCGCATCACCGGTTCTCGCCGCAGGTTTACCATCAACAAAAACGGTACTGGAACCACCGGCAATTATTCGTGAATGAGATGAATGTGGTGCCAAGCTATCTCCCTGACGAGCTAAAGGAATACCGTCAACTTTCACACTGGTCGATCCCGAAATAACCGGTGTCGCGCCACAATCACCATGCGCCGTACCAATATCACCAATCTTTACCGCATTACCCATATTGCTTCCTCCATTCCTGGCAAAATTAAAATAATTTGTCTTTAAAATGGAACCAAGGTACTGATGAATCACCTAGTTCCTGCAATAACAATCTTTCGGCCCGTATATGTCCCGGTTCACAGATATTATTCAATATGCGTTTACAGCGAGTGGGCGATCTTTCAACAGATAGATATCTTCGTAAGAAGAATAATTTTAATATTCCCCGAACACTGTGATCATCCGTAATACCGATATTTTTTAACTCGGTAAGTATCCCCCGGATATAACCAACGTAATCAAAATCCTCAATAGTTTCCCATTCGATAATTAATGCTGCCAATGTCTGTACATAACGTTCAGCAAAAGCGATTTCAATCTTTTCCAGTTGTTCTGGCGTAATCGATAATAGCTTTCTTTTGCTGCTGGCGCCCCGTGGATATTGCTCTCTATTAACCATAAAATCATGACTTTGAATATTGCCCTGATAGTTGGTGGCAATTTTATCTATCGGCCCCATGAAACAGTGAATTTCCCAGTCACTGAGGACATTGAGAAACTCCCAGATATTACGCGGATCATAAAACCGGAAAAATACCGGTTTATCCTGTTCAGGTAATAATACTTGTAAATATTTACGCAAATGCCGACGTAATGTTTTCATATCCGCCTGAGAGCTTAAGAAAATTCCCCAAGGTATGTCACAGTTCTCCAAATAAAGTTTTAACTTTTCTGTCACTTCCACTAAATAAGGAGCCACCTTAAGCAATTCAGGCGGTAAAGATTCATCATAAAGACAGGTAAAAGGCGGATCAAAATACTCCAATATAAGAAACCATTTGGATTCTGTCGCGGCGTCAACGACAGCATACAGTTTTTCTTTAACCATTTTTATCTTTCCCCTTCGGGCAATGTGCGACAAACATCGAACCGGCATGAGCCGCACTCTGCAAAATCGCCGGATTAACCGGTTGCAATAAGACGCCGGGATTACCACCTGAATTTAAGTTAATAGACGCACCTTTGATATCTACGCCGCCACCATGAATAACAATAAAATTATCGCCTACTTTCAGGGTAATTTTGCCGCCGCCTGTTATCGTAATGTCATCATTGGTATCGATGCTGAATACGCCCTGTATTTTCTGTATTACATCGCCTTTGACCTGTAAGGTTTTGTCACCATCAACCTGATCGATATAGTCACCAGTGGTTTTATGTTCCTGCTGCCCATCAACAGTGACTTTACGGTTACTGGCAATCACCAGTTCATCATCATGGCCAATGCTGGTTGTACGGTTGTAATTAATTCGTTCATCCCGGGAATTCAGCACCTTAATCGCCAGATTCTTCTGAGCACGAATAAATACTTCTTCCCGATCTTTTTCATCTTCAAATCTCAGTTCATTAAAACCATCCCCTTTATAGGTTTTTGAACGAATTGACATCTGGGTCTTTGCTATCGGCAAATCGTTAGGCACAACGTTACTGGTATGATAGGTACGCCCAATAATAATTGGCTGATCTGGATCGCCATGCAGAAAATCCACCAGCACTTCCTGACCTACACGTGGGATAGCAATCATGCCCCAACGCTGGCCGGCCCAAGCCTGACTGACCCTGATCCAACAGGAACTTCGGTCATTGAATTTGCCATATTGATCCCAGGCAAACTGTACCCGAACACGCCCGTATTCATCACAAAAGATCTCTTCCCCCTCCGGGCCAACCACTGTCGCAATTTGCAAGCCATCAATACGCGGTTTGGGATAAGGCGAAGGACGCCATACCCGGTTGCAATCGCCAAAGGTGAAATCGTTCGTTAAGGTCGTTCCTGCATTACCGAAAAGAGATTCATCCGCCTGCGGCTGTCTACCGTAATGGCTGATTTTAATCACCAGCCACTGGGTATTAAATTGCTCTTTCGGATGATCAGTAAGCGTAAACCCTGATGCCGGCGCCAGAGCAAAACAGTCACTTTGTGCACGGCCAAACATAGTGTCAGTGCGGAGTGCTTCCAAACGAAATTGACTCAGGCGCTCGCCACGCTCATCTTTAAAGCGCCCGGGAAAATCATAGTAAGTGTAACTGGGCAAATCTGAACGCTGGTGATTAATTTGGCGTTCGTGATAGTAATAGTCAGCCCCCCACAGTGGATTTTTAAAAGTACGATCCTTCAACTCAATATTGGCAATCCCGACTTGTTCACGCCAACAGAATCGATTGATACTGCATTGGCTTCCTGTAGCGTCCAATTCTGGGTGATAGGGCAATGAAAATGTTTTATGTATCCGCTGAGTATCACTAAAAGCAATTATCGATTCACCCGGCTTGTGGTCAAAACTAAAATAATAAAATATCCCTTCATCAGCCAATAAACGATGGAGAAACGCTAGGTCACTCTCATCATATTGCACACAAAACTCCCGTTCAGGATGTTCATATCGCAATTTATAATAGAATTCTCTGATACCATTTTCTTTCAACAATATGCCAATAATCTCGGTCACAGATTGATGCTGAAAAATACGGGAATTAACCCGTAATCCCGCACGCCATAAACCAGGTTGAAGGGTCAGGGAATAATGACTGCGATGACGACCTGTCCTACTTTGTTCAAATTGAGTCACAATCCCAGTGATACTACGCTCTGGTTTTCCATCACGATAAACGGTCAGTGTCGCAACATTATCCAGAACATCAGCAAAATTAATATCCGGATCAGCACTGGTTAATGTCGCCTCCAGACAAAATAACGTTGATAGTGCTTCATCTAGAGTAAACTCAACCACAGCAAAAGTTTTCTCCGGGAGATGACCCGCAGTAAGTGTAAAAACCAGCCCTGAATCTGTCATTACTTTCCTCCTGATTACGTGAGGCCGAGGCTTAATTGTTCAACATATAAACGGGAGCATATAAAAAGGAAGAAATAATATACTTATTTTAATAAAAATAATGATATTTTATTCTAAAAAATCAATGAATTTTTTAGAATACAACATAAACAATCTATGCATTTAACTGGCTATCGTTAATTATGGAAAATCATTTAATTAACCAAAATCTCTGGCCTAAATCAGCAATAAAAATAAAATAGAAAACTGAATTAGTGTAATATCTCAAACAACAATATACTTTTCTTTTTTAATTATTAAATTAGCATTCAAATAGGATAAATTCATTTATCTTATTCCTTTTACATCACTGATAAATTTCAATATTTAACTGTCATGGGAAAGTGTTAAGTTAAATTTTGCAGATAAGATTATCTGTACTATATGTAACATAATAATCATCATGATAAGGAAACAATAAAATGAAACTGATCTATATAAACCCTAATCAAACTTTTGAGCTTTATACTGGTGGAAATATAATAATGCCTACTACTCATCATCCTAGTTTTAATATAGAAAACAGAGGTCCCGCGCCAATTAGAGCAGTAAATTACTGGGCGCCTCCATTCGGAGATTACAATCAGTATGCTTTTATTGACATTCAACCCGGTGAAACTAAATTTTTCCGAAGAGTACCTAATGCGGTTTACTTCTACAAAGTTGTAGTTATTAACCTCAGCAACTACCAACACGCAGAAGCTGTAATTACTCAGTTTCTCCCCGTTCATCCACTGACAGAGGTTTAAATTTCAACAATATATACCCGTCATCTTTCAAGTTGCCTCTTTGTTGGCTGCACTCGCTCACCCCGGTCACATAGTTATCTATGCTCCCGGGGATTCTCTCCCTTGCCGTCGCGATGCATCTTGAAATCCATAGGGTATATTTTCAATATAAAAATTTTTATTTCATTATCTATTTAACTGCAAAAAAATGGTATTCATTCTATTAACTACTAAAAAATATTGACAAAAGGAAATTCACTAAAAACGGAAAACAGGATTATTTAAATAATTATGCAGGATATTTAATTGTCACAATTAAATAATTTCAATTGATAAAATCGCTGGCCTAAAAACCAGCGATTAAAGTAAAAATTAAATTAACGAAATATCTCAAACAACGACATGCCTTTCATATCAACAAATGTCTTATACGATGCTTGAAGTACGGCTTGTTGCTGATAATAATTCGAAATCGCTGAGTTCCATTCTACATCAACCAATTGACTCAAACGGCTTTTATTCGCCAGGCTGCGTTCTGCCCCCAAGCTATTTAAGTCTTCTATTTCTCTCAGTTGTAAACCCAATACCGACTCCACAGAAGAGATATTATTCAACGCGTTGCGAGCACCGCGGTTAGCCTTATTCAACAATTCCAATGCATCATCACGCGTCTTTTGATCTGCCCCGGTAAAGGGTGTTTTCAATGACTGAATCGCCATGTCTATGGTTTTAAATATATCAGATTCACTCGGGCTGCCATCCGGCTCTTTTATCGGGTTACTGGTAGACGAGAGAAAGACCTGCTCCCCAGTATGTCCAATAATCATAGAGCGGTTGCTATCCACTTTCTGAGTCATTTCCTCAGAGCCGCCTCGATAGCTAACTGTACCGCTTGTACTCTCATCAAAAGGTTTCACATCCGTTTTATAACCGGCAAAAATATAGCGGCCATTACCATCGGTAGTATTACCCAAATTCACCAGTTGTTCTTTAAACCCTGTCAGTTGAATGGCCAACGAGTTACGATCTTCATCACTCAATACACCGTTTACTGTGGCTACCAAACTTTCATGAATATTTTGAACCACACCAACAGCTTTGGATACCACACTCAATTGCATGGAAATCGCGTTATTAGCAAACGAGCGAGCGGTCATATACTGCTGGTTCTGAGATTCAGCCTGAGCAACCATGACACCCTGAGATGCCGCCATCGGATCATCGGATGGATTTATCACCCTCTGACCACTGGATAGCTGTGCTCCCTGCTGCATCCATTTCGACTGAGCAGTCGTGATACTCGTCATTTTCTGCTCGTACAATATATTGGTACTTACGCGCACAATTTCATTCCTTTTAAATATTCAGCTAAATACCCAAGATATCCGAGTATTCTCAGGCTATTTGACTCGTTTATTAGTGACGGAGTTCCAAAATAGCATTAAATAGCGTTGTGGCAGTCTGGATAACTTGAGCATTGGCCAGATAATATTGCTGTAAGTTTTGTAATGCGCCATATTCTTCATCTACGTTGACGCCGGAAACCGACTGCTGTTCAGCGTAAAGTTGTTTAGTAATATTATTCTGAGTTTCTAAATCAACATTCGCCGTGCTGGTCTGGTTACCAATAGTACTGACCATCGAAGCATAAGCACCAGAAAATGATGCTTTACCCTCTACCAATTTTTTGTTCTGCAATTCAATGAGTTTTTTGGCATTGACGTTATCACTCGGCCCACCATCTTTAGTACCGGCAACCGCCAATTGCGACGCATCTTTAATATTAACCGCCATACTGCTAATAACACCATTGACCGCTTTCAGTGTATATCGATCGTGTTCTTTTGCATCGGTTGGATCAACTTCAACTTTTAATCCATCAAATTCCAGTGTATTACCTGTTACTTTGGCAGCAATATCCGCCTTATCAGAGGCACGCTGAATTTTCCAATTAGCCCCATCATAGCTAATATGATAATCACTGGCTTTTACCGCTGAGGTATCTGTATATTCCACTTTAAAATCAACAGAACCTTTATTTTTACTATCGGCAATGACATCCGGGTTATTAAATGTGAAGAAATCTTCACCCGGTTTGCCTTTTAAATCAAAGCCAGCACGATGAATTTGATTAAATTGATCGCCCAATACCAACGCTAATTGGTTTAACTGATTACGGGAATTATCCAGCACTTCACTACGCGCCCTCAATGTGCCGTTTAATTGCCCTTTATCAATGAATTTTTCATCAATTTCAACAACATCACCAAAACCACGATCATAACCTAATGTCATGCGACTGCTGTCCGCATTGGATGAAATCGCTTCTACTCGGTAAGCGGTTGTTCCCTGAACCAGTGTCAATCCCCCTGCAAAAGCAACATTGTAAGAATCACTATCCTGCTGAGTCACACTCACGCCAACCAGTTTATTCAGTTCATTGACCAATTGATCACGCTGATCCAGTAATGCATTCGGCTCAGCACTACCACCGCCTCTCATACGGGTAATTTCACCATTGAGTTTAGCAATTTGCTGCGCATAGTTATTAATAGACTCAGCCGAGTTAGCTATTCCCCGATTAATGTTATTTTCCATTTTACGCAGGAAGGCATCCGCACTTTTCAATTGGTTTACCAGCCCCTTTGATTTACCAATCGCTGTCGTTCTGGCTGCATCATCTTCCGCATTACTGACGACATTTTGTAAACTGGTAAAGAAGTCATCAATGGTGTTTGACAGGTTATTCGCTTTGTCTGCCAGCAAATTATCAATCTGGGAAATTTGCTGAGAATAAGTGGTTAATGCACCTTGTTTCGCCTGAGCCGTAGACAGTTGTTGATTAATGAATTCGTTATATTGACGGTTAATACTGGTAACAGTAACACCATTTCCGATAAAGCCAACGGACGTCATCGTGCCACCGTTTTGATTGATAACTGTCGATTGCCGGTTGTAACCAGGAACTTTGGAATTTGCAAGGTTATTACTCACGGTTCCCAGAGCAATTTGAGCCGCTTGCAAACCGCTCATCGCGGTATTAATAAGACTGTTGGACATCAGAAGATCCTTTTGCGTTTTATTTATGTCTCCGCTAGTGGGTGGCGGCAAACAATCTTTCAGATAACTAAAAACAAAGTCTGAATTGCTTTAATTTATCGGCTGAGCTCAATAAAACTTGAGCAAAATAGAGATCAAAATAGTTTACTCAAATCGTAGGTATAGGCTTTTACCGCCTGCTCTCCAGCACCTTTTAGCTGTTGAATAACTGAGACCAGTTTTTTCGCATATCCGGGATCTGTTGCATAACCTGCCTGTTGTAAGGAATAAGCCCCTTGTTCCGGGGTAACAGAACGGGCAACGTTGGCGTAACGGGGACTTTCTGTCAGTAATTTGACGTAATCCTCAATCGCTTCCACATAAGAGCCATAAACACGGAAGTTATCCTTCATTTTCTGAGGCTCACCGTTGATATATTCTGTGGTCAGGATATTGGTTACCGCCCCTTTCCAACCTTTACTCGCTTTAATACCAAACAGATTATGACTTGGCTTACCATCAGCGGTCAGAATCTCTCTTTGCCCCCAACCAGACTCTAATGCGGCCTGAGCAATAATCAGCAGATGAGGAATACCACTGCGTTGGCTAGCTATCCGGGCAGGGGACGAGAGCGTAGATACAAAATTCGTACTGTTCAGCGGCAGCGGTTTAGGTGTCGTCTCGGGTTTCGGTACCGTTCGACGGATAAATTGCTCAAGCGCCTGCCTTGGCAAGGTTTGTAAAACTTCGTTATCCAGAGTCATGGGGATCTTACCCGCTATTTCGCCAGGGACAGTTTTGTTGTTAGAAAGCTGCTTGAGCATCATATCGGCAAAACCTAACCCCTTCTGAGCAATATTCTGCGCGATTTGCTGATCGTATATCGAAGTATAGAGGCGCGTCTGTTCACTGCTCAACATGCCATCTTTAGGCAGAGCTGAACGCATGCTTTTCAACATCATCTGAACAAAGAGACCTTCCATTTGTTGGGCTACTTGCCGTAGCCCCTGTTGTGGATCTTTTGCCAGATTGGATTTTAACGTGTTAACCGACTGTACATCATAAGCCGCACCGGGCAGGGTTAAAAAATCATTCATCAAATGATCTCCAATTTCGCCCGCAGACAACCTGCACTTTCCATTGCCTGTAAGATTGACATTAAATCATTCGGTGTCGCGCCCAGTGCATTCAAGGCTTGAATAACATGGCTCAAACTTGCACTGGCGTTAACCTGCTGCAACGCACCATTTTGTTCACGGACAGCAACAGCGGGATTACGAGTAACAACGGTACTGCCACCTGCTAACGGTGTATTGGGCTGACTAACAACCACCTGATTATCGACAATGACAGAAAGATTCCCTTGAGCAACAGCGCAGCTATCCAGCATGACATTACGGTTCATTACCACAGAGCCGGTGCGGGAGTTGATAATCACTTTGGCATCACCGACATCAACACGGACAGTGAGATTCTGCACATGGGAGAGGAATTTAACCTGCTCACTTTTATCTCTCGGCATACGCAATTGTACTGTGCGGGCATCCAACGGCGTTGCGGTTCCCGTTCCGCCCGTACGATTGATGGTATCGCTAATTTGCTGCGCCAGTGAGAAGTCTTCGTTATTTAATTGAAGATTCAGCACGCCATTTTCACCAAACTGCGTGGGTAATTCACGTTCAATCACTGCACCGTTACTAATCCGACCACCCGCAAGCTGATTGACTTTTACACTGCTTCCCCCCGCGCTAGCACCGGCGCCGCCAACCAATATATTACCCTGCGCCAGAGCATAGACCTGATTGTCGACACCTTTTAGTGGTGTCATCAGCAAGGTACCGCCACGTAAGCTTTTCGCGTTCCCCAATGAGGAAACCACTACATCAATATTCTGCCCGGCACGGCCAAACGGCGGTAACTTCGCGGTGACCATCACGGCAGCCACGTTTTTCAACTGCATATTGGTTCCCGGAGGAACGGTAATCCCCAATTGGGATAACATGTTGCTTAAGCTCTGAGTGGTAAATGGCGTCTGAGTCGTCTGGTCACCCGTTCCATCCAGCCCAACCACTAATCCATAACCAATCAGCGCATTTTCCCGTACTCCTTGAACCGTGGTGAGATCACGGATACGTTCTGCTGATGCCGTCGTTGTCACCAGAGTCAGCAATACAAGAAGAAGGCTGACAGTAAATTGTTTTATCATAACCATCCCCTGTTAAAATGGTGCAACATTCAGGAAGAAACGCTGTAACCAGCCCATGTTCTGCGCTTCATTGATATAACCATTCCCCACGTATTCAATGCGGGCATCAGCGACCTGATTGGAACTGACGGTGTTATTAGCATTAATTGTCCGTGGGTTAACGACACCGGAGAAACGAATAAACTCGGTTCCCTGATTGATAGCAATCTGCTTTTCACCGACCACATGTAAGTTACCATTTGCCAATAACCGATCGACTGTCACGGTAATTGTCCCTCTGAAGGTGTTATTCGCATTAGCACCGCCTTTCCCACCAAAAGTATTCTCAGCTTCCATATCCAGATCGGTTTTATCTCCACCAATTAGCCCTTTCAGAAAATGGGGAGTCAGTGCTGCGGAAAACGTGTTTTTTCCATTACGGCTAGCATTGGCCGAAGAATTCTTACTGGCGCTGACATTTTCCTGCAATGTAATCGTCAGGGTATCGCCAATATTTCGAGGTCGGCGATCTTCAAATAGCGGCTGATAACCATAATAAACCGGCTGTACTACTTGAAAAATAGCGCCATTAGGGACTGGCGCGGTTGCCACAGAAGGTGCTGCGGTGGTTGCTCCCTCAACCAGGGGTTTTTGCGGTATATACGCACAGCCCGTTAGTGACAATACCGCCAGTGCTATACTACAACGCCATTTATTCGCCACATTTTTCCGTAAATGGCGGAACTGACAAACAGCGCTGGTCTCGGCAACAGCCATTGTATCCATCTTCGATACTCTTAATTTATCCCTGAATAACGGGGAAACTTGCGTGTTCCCCCGCGGTTCTGATTGACGATTTAGGTTATAACTGAGTCAGTTTTTGCAGCATCTGATCAGACGTCGACACCGCCTTACTGTTAATTTCATAAGCACGCTGAGTCTGAATCATGTTGACCAATTCTTCAGCGATATTGACGTTAGATGTTTCGACATATTTATGCTGGAGCAACCCAGCGCCATTGATTCCCGGTGTGTTTTCAATCGGTACGCCAGAGCTGCTAGTCTCTACATAAAGGTTTTCGCCGATACTTTCTAACCCACTGTCATTGATAAACGTTGTCAGGGTAAATTGACCAACTTGCTGAGGTGCCGCTTGCCCCTGTACTTTCACGCTGACAACACCATCACGGCTAATGGTGAGGTCCGTCGCGTTATCAGGAATGGTAATGGTAGGGAAGATCAAAAAACCGTTAGCGGTTGTCAACTGCCCGTTTTGATCTTCCTGAAATGAACCGTCACGGGTATAGGCACTGGTACCATCAGGTAACTGAACCTGAAAGAAACCCTTTCCTCTAATGGCAACATTATGGCTGTTATTAGTTTCAGATAAGTTTCCCTGACTATGTATACGTTCTGTTGCTACCGGACGCACCCCAGTACCTATCTGTAAACCAGAAGGCAAGCGGGTTTGTTCCGATGACATCGCTCCTGGCTGACGAATGTTCTGGTAAAGCAGATCTTCAAAAACGGCACGCTGGCGTTTAAAACCATTGGTGCTGACGTTTGCCAAGTTGTTGGCAATCACATCCATATTGGTTTGCTGGGCATCCAGCCCAGTTTTAGCAATCCATAATGATCGGATCATCGGTTTTATCCTCTGTGTCTAAATCAACTCATTGCTAATAGCTGATTAGCACGTTGTGCATTTTCATCTGAGCTATGGATGACTTTCATCTGCATTTCAAAACGGCGGGCATTGGCAATCATATTCACCATGCTTTCCATTGGGTTGACGTTACTTCCTTCAAGCACACCGGGAATTAATTTCACCTCATCACTGGCTGGCAAGACGTCACCCTGTAACGCCTGCGCCTGTTCCGTCATATGAAATAGGCCATCATCACCACGGACTAGCTGATCGCTCTCCGGTTTCACCATTTTCAATCTGCCAAGTTGCCCCAACTGTGTTGGCGGATCACCAGGAATCAGTGCAGATATAGAACCATCCGTCGCCAGGGTTAACTCAGCCTGTGGCGGAACATTGATCGGGCCGTTGTCCCCCATCAACAAGTTATCTTGAACAGTTAGCTGACCTTCCGCTGAAATCTGAATACTGCCGTTACGCGTGTAAGCCTCAGAACCCTCTTCAAGCTGAACCGCCAGATATCCCCCTTGCCCAATCGCCACATCCAACGGACGAGAAGTATAGTTCATCGGCCCTTGACGATTGTCAAAGCCCGGCGTTGAAGCGACAACTAAAGTACGGGTATTAAAGGCAGCACCTTCAACAGGCACCGCCCGCAAAGCAGCCAGTTGCGCCTTAAAACCCGGCGTCGAGGCATTAGCTAGGTTATTTGCCGTCACTGCCTGATGTTCTAGTGTCTGACGAGCACCGCCCATTGCGGTATAAATGACATGATCCATAATGCTATCCTGAAATTATCAGCGCATACTGACCAGCGTTTGCAGGATCTGATCTTGCGTTTTGATGGTTTGCGCACTGGATTGGTAGTTGCGCTGCGCCACGATCATATTAACCAGCTCCTGGCTCATATCGACGTTGGATGCTTCCAGCGAACCACTGAGCAATTTACCAAAACCCCCCGATCCCGCAATGCCAACAACTGGGCTACCTGAAGCACCCGTCTCTATCCAAACGTTGTCACCCTGCGCTGCCAGCCCCTCTGGGTTAGCAAAGTTAGTCAGAACAACCTGACCTAATAATTGAGATTGCTGATTGGAATAGGTGCCGATGACACGGCCATCGTCCTCAATACGGTAGCCATTGAATTCACCTGCGGCATAACCGTCTTGCTTGAGTGTCGATATGCTATCAGCATCAATTTTCTGCTGTTTACTGCCATTAAAATCAATGGTGATATCAGCGGCATTAGAACCATTCAGAGAGGGAACATTAAATGTAAACTGATTGTTGTCACCAATCAGCTTACCATTACCATCAAATTTCAACGTCCCCAATGGAGCTGCTTTAGCGCCCTCAACCGCACTATCCTGAGCATGAACCTGCCATTCGTTATCGTTCGTTTTCACAAAGAAGACCTTGATGGCATGTGGGTTACCCAGGCTATCAAAGGCGGTAACACTAGTAGGATAGTTATAAGAATCCTTATTTTCTGGCGAGAAAACATCTGCCGGTTTTTTATGCATCGAATTAAGGTTGGTTGTCATCGTAACCTTAGTTGTTGCTTTAGCCGCCAATATACCTTGAGGTATTGTAATCGGCTCTGGGTTAGCCCCTTTCTGAATCTCCGGCACACCACCATTGACACCGACTGCGGGATAGCCAGTCAATTTCATGCCTTGCATGTTGATAATATTACGGTTCTCATCCATCTTGAATTGACCGTTACGGGAGTAGTAGATCTCACCGTCACCGCCTTGCATACGGAAAAAACCGCTCTGAGTGATCGCCAGATCCAGTGGGCGATTAGTCGTCGTCGGCGTACCATCTTTAAAATTCTGATTAACACCCGATATTTTTACCCCCAGACCCACCTGAGAACCGGCAAATATGTCAGAAAAAGCAACCGTGCTGGATTTAAAACCATATGTCGCCGCGTTAGCGATATTATTACCAATAACATCCAAATTACCTGCCGCGGCGTTCAAACCACTTACTGCTTGTGAAAAAGCCATATTATTCTCCGTTAAAATTCTTGCTGGTTAAAGAATTTGACGTATCTGATCCATCGTGACGGCACCGATCCGCCCTAAATCTAACTTCGCGCCGTCCGCGTCACGAGTAACACCATTTACCTTCGCAAACCTCAGCGGCTGAAATACTCTCTGTTCGCCTTTATAGCTGGCAGTAATGGTGAAGTTATAAGCGCCATCCTCAACATTCGTGCCATCTTCTTTTTTGCCATCCCAAGGGTGGAAGCTATGGACACCCGCTTCCAATCCACCGAGATCAATTTGGCGTACAACCCCGCCTTGTTTATCAGTAATGGTGACTTGCACACTATCCGCGGGCCTTTCCAACTCAATACCATATGGTGTCGTACTGACGTTCCCAGCTTCTTTGTTTAAACCAGCCAAAATAGTATTCCCAGGGATCATAACGCCTCGCCCAATCAAGGCTGATGCCTGTACAGGCTGATTATTATTTATCTGACCGACAATAGACCCCAGTGTGGTATTCAGCTTTTCGATCCCCGCTAGTGTGTTAATCTGCGCCAAATGGGAGGTCAGCTCATTGTTCTTCATCGGGTTAGTTGGGTCTTGATTTTTCATTTGCGCGAGCAGCAATTTCATGAAGTTGCTATTCAGCTCTTCACTACCCTTTTTCTTGCTAGCCAATGCTGACTCTCCAACAATCGTGTTATCCAGTGCTCCATTCACTGAGCTGGTAATAGCCATGAGTCACTCCTGTTATTGACCTAACGTTAATGTCTTTAACATTATCGATTTAGTTGTATTAAGCACTTCAACGTTGGCTTGATAACTACGGGAAGCGGAAATGGTGTTAATCATTTCTCCGACCACATCAACGTTTGGCATCCGTACATAACCCTTCTCATCAGCCAACGGGTGTCCCGGCTGATACTCAAGGCGGAAAGGGGTAGGATCATCCACAATTTCACTGACTCTGACGCCGCCTGTTTCTTGCCCCGCCGCCGCGGCAACACGGAAAACCACCTGTTTAGCCCGATATGGCTGACCATCAGGACCCGCAACACTATCGGCATTTGCCATATTGCTGGCGCTGACATTTAATCGTTGGGATTGCGCTGATAATGCCGAACTAGCAATATCAAAAACACTGAGTAAAGACATTGCCCTTATCCTTGCTGTAAGACTGACATCATGCTTTTAACTTGAGAGCTGGTCGCAGTCAGTTCAGCCTGATATTTCAAGCTGTTATCCATAAAATTGCTGCGTTCCATATCCATATCCACCGTGTTGCCATCCATCGCTGTCTGATGAGGCACCCGATACAGTAAGTCCATCTCCATTCTCTTCTGAGGCTGAATAGGAATATGCCGATCGGATGTCAGCGTCAGCCCGATCCCGTTTCCGGTGACCCGACCGTGTGCAATGGTTTTTTTCAGTTGTGTGGCGAAATCAATATCCCGCGCTTGATAACCGGGCGTATCCGCATTGGCGATGTTAGCGGACAATATTTCTTGCCGCCGTGATCGCAATGACAGGGCTTCCTGCTGAAAATGAAAGGCTGCATCTAATTTATCGAGCATATTCCTCCCTCTGATGTGACTGACTTGTGTTGTGAACCTTAATAGCGCTTTTCGCGATCGCGAAATTCGCAGTAAACAGAATAAACGCAGAAGGAAAAGCCTATCGGATGAATAGACGCTAATTGGATTGCTATTTATCCCATTGGCCGATATTCAATGTAGGTACACTTATATACAATGAAATGTACACGACTAAATGTACGCGACTAAACGGCAGCGTATTGACCTATAGAAATAACGAGAGCGAGAAGATGCAAGCTATAAATATTATCGGGCTGTTCGCATTTTTCTTTATCACTTCGATGGCATGGGGCAATAATTTACCCCAAGCTATAGAGCACTATTTCCAGCAGATACACCGGGATAATCATCATAAAGTTTCTGTTAACATCAAAACCCCTGAACAACAATGGCCCCAGTGTGAACGGCCAGAAATTCAACCCGCTATCGGTGGTCAAAACTGGGGAAATCTCTCTTTACCTGTGATCTGCCATCAACAACGCAAATTCATTCAAGTCTCTGTCAGTGTGACAGGGAATTATCTGGTTACTCGCCGAGCTATCTCGCGTAATGATGTTTTATCAGATAAAGATTTTCAGGTCAGAAGTGGATTACTGGAAAGACTACCGCATGATCTGGTCATTAACAAAAATGAGATAAAAAATAGTATTGCGATACGTAACATCCCGGCGGGGCAGGCGATTACTCATAATATGTTACGCCGCCCGTGGGTTGTACGGTCAGGCCAGAGTGTGGCGGTGATTATACAGGGAAATGGCTTCCAGATACGCAACGAAGGGAAAGCTATTAATAACGCCGCTATTTCTGATAAAGTCAGGGTTCGAATAAATTCAGGACATGTTATAACCGGCCAGGCATTAGAAAACGGCAATGTGAAAATCATGTTATAAGTTCTAAAGTTTTCGTTCACTGTGCCGATATAACCAGCAGAGCACGATTTGCAGGTATGCAAATGGCATGTAACCTGCTCCGATCCATAGGTGAACCTATGCCTGGCCATAAAGGATAATGATTATGAGTATCGAACGCACTCACCCCTTATTAGCTATCGCTGCTGTTCAACAGCGACCTACTAATGAAAGCGCCCAGAGCACCCGAAAAACCGCCGGCGTTACCTTACAAAGCAGCGATGCACAAGTGAAACTGAGCGAAGCACAAACAAAACTGGTTCAACCAAGCAGCCAGGATATCAATATCCAAAAGGTGCAAAAGTTGAAAGAAGCTATTGCTCACGGAACCTTAAAAATGAACAGCGGTAAAATAGCAGACGCTCTGCTCAAAGAAGCCGCCGAAAACTTTCAATACGATAAGAAATAATTAAACCCGCTATGGAAGAACTTCAACAACTACTCAAACAGCAAGTGACCTATTTGACCTCGCTGACCCAAACTATGGCGGAAGAACAACGTATTTTGCGCGAAGGTTTTATTGAAGCGCGAGATTTGCACCAGATAACAGAACGAAAAATTTTCCTGTTGTCCGCGCTTAGCCATTCAGAACAGCAACGTCTTAATTTGAGCAAAGCATTAAACATCATTGCGCCTTATGATAAGCAACCTTTGCTGGCCACATTATGGCAACAGATCGGCAAAGCGATTATCCGGGTTCGTGATTTAAACACCCATAATGGTTCGTTGTTAACCCAGCATCTTGATTTAAATAGTAAAGCCATTGCTTTCCTAAAAAGTCATCATAGCCCCTCTCTTTACGGTTCAGACGGCCAGGCTGCCCGTTACAGCATGCTTTCCGGCCACAAAGTTCAGGTTTGATTCAGTGCATTACCGCCCATTGCGGTAGTGCTACTTTTTATTGTTTTGATAGTATTTGTCAGCACCACCTTCCCGTTCAAACCGAGCTTCGTCGCTGCTCACGGAGTCCTCAAGCATGAATAATTCAAACGAAACGCAATGTACTGTGAAACAGTTGTTGCAATCAGGGAAGAACGGATTAGCAAAAATCACCATTTGTAAGTCAATATAACAATTGCACAACTATAATGTTTTGCGTGTTACGAAAATATATTGCAAAATAGGAATAAGCAACAATGGGTAATTATCAAAATTAACAGCGAGAACATCCTTCATTTCATTAACCTACCTTGGGAACCATACATTGATGCACAAGCAACTAAAAAAAAGAAAATCGAGCGGACAACAGATACCAAAAACGCCTCAGCAACAATTCAAAACTTACTGGAAGTCCATCGAAAAATACCAGTTGAAGATCGCCAAGCTACAACAGCAACAAGACGAATTGTTCATGCGCTTTCAACAGGAGATCTTACCGGTAGAACATCAATATATGCAGTCCAGATATGATAAAGCGGCACGGTTGCTTTCATTTGCCGATAAAAAATCGCTGGGGAAAACCCAACGGAGAGAATTATTTTTCTGGATAGAAGAAGAGCTTGCTGAGTTATGTACTTACCCCTTTAACGAAAACCTTGATCTCAATAAGTTGACCGATCACTTTTCCAATCTTCATGCGTTGAAAGAAGAGGAAATTCCGACACCAGAACAGATGGCTGATATCCGGCAGACTTTTGATGAATATTTTGATTTTAATGAAGAAATATCTGATGAAGAATTACTTGAAATGATCAGAAGTCCTGAAAAAATGCGTGCCACCTTAGAGCAACATTTTCAACGGGAATCAGAACATTTCTACGATGAATATGATGCAGAAGAGACCATTGACTTCGACCCTGCGGAAGAAGACCAGAAAAAACTGGATTCTTTATTTAAATCGCAGGAAGTGAGCCAAATGTATAGAAAAATAGCCAAGGTATTACATCCGGATCGTGAACAAGATTTGGATGAGAAGAAGAAAAAAAACCAGTTGATGGTACAGTTATCAAAAGCCAAGAAAGATAATGATGTCTGGACGATCATAGACATGTACCACAAGTACATTGATCCAACTTTCAGTTTTAATAGCCGGGATATATCCAACATCAATAAATTGCTTAAAGCACGTATAGACATATTGGCCGATGAGCTTAATCAGCTAAAAAAATCTGATTCGTTACCGGGTATGATTTGGCGCACACTGGGAGGTGAGACATCGAAGGCAATAGAAAATAACCTCCGCGAACACTGCAAAAAATTGCGGCAACATATAGAAAACGAAATCCAACTACGCGAAAGCCTACGCTCACTCACCGTACTAAAAAGCTACCTTGCGGAACGACGTAATGTCTTAGAATTTGAACAGGAAATTATCGACTATCTTTTCAAACAACATTGAATCCGCTGAGTATGGCGGAAATTTCAGCGGCTTACACATCAGGCTCAAGGGTATCCCCTATGGATTTCAAGATGCATCGCGAAGAATAGGGTGCTGCTACGCTGTAATAGCCCACGTTTGTGGGCGAAGTGCCGAGGAGGATGTTCAGCTGAGTGACTATGATATTATTTTAACATTCTCAAAAACATAAACTGCACCGGCTTTGGATTTAGAATCGACATTCTCTATCGTTGCACCAACTGCCAAACTCGTTCCCGCCTTATTCAGGCCGACAGATCCACCAAAACCATTTAAATTGTCTGAATTGTTTGAAGGGTTCAAAATCTCCATCGGTGTTTCCATATTCCACTTATTATTCAGACAGGTATACAGATACACCCTGTAAGACGCTCCTACTGCCAGACGATCTCCCGCATCATTCAGTTCGAGGGAGCTACCAAAATATACGCCACTTGCAGGGGCCGAAAACTTAATGGGATTTTCTCTATCCCAGATCCCATTCGTGCGCGTATACAGATAAACCTCCCCATCTGTGGATTTATAAAACTCTGTACCCACCACCAGACGATCTCCCTCTGCATTCAGGCTAAAAGTCTGGCTAAAACTAGATGATTCACCTTCAGGGTGACTAAACTTAATGGGGTTTTCTCCATCCCAGATCCCATTTGTGCGTGTATACACAAAAATCGTGCTTATTGTGGGACCAGAAGAAGAATCGTGACAATGCACCGCCAGACAGTTTCCCGCGGCACTCAAGTGGGCAATCCAGCCAAACTCATAAAAATTAGGAGGGAGCGGAAGCTTAATGGGGTTTTCTGTATCCCAGATCCCATTCCGACGCATAAATATACGGAACGGAGAGTAGTATCTGGCCCCACCCACCAAACAGTCTCCTGCTCCGCTCAAGCTGACATTCACACCAAAGTATTCACCTATAATCAGAAACACAACGGGATGTTTTGTATCCCAAACGCCCTTCGTGCGCGTATACACACAAACCCGCCCTCGGTTATAAGTGGGATACGGCAACATGTTTCCCAACGCCAGGGTATCGCCAGCCGCATCCAGAGAGACATCCCATGAAGATCTATGATATTCATCTTCATAAGCCTCAAACACAATAGGCTTGCTTATATTCCACTCACCACTCTTCCGGCGCGTATATACATAGACTTTATTAATCATCCCAACCGCTAAACAATCTCCCGCCGCGTTCAGACTAACAGAGCTACCAAAGTACTCCTTCTCTTTGGGGAAGGGAGAAACAATTCGCGTTATCATGGTGCGTTTCAAACCCAACACCTGCGTGATCTCCATCCGCTCACGCCGCGATAAACTGAAAAAATCCGCAAACTGAATCTGCCGATCGGCATCCAATTTCAGATATCCTCCCCCATCAAAAGAGAGTCCTCCTGGTTTCAGTGATAGCGCCAAAGCGCCTTGTTCGAGGTTTAGCCCACCAGAATGGCGCGTGTTGAGGGTCAGTTTTCCTTTGCCATCTCGTTTCAGCCCTGTGGTTGGGCCATTACCCTGAGCGCCATCAATGATTTCATATACCTTATATGCCTCATCAATCAAATGGGAAAAGGCTTCCGGCATGAGCCGAACACCAGACTTAAAACTCGCTTTCAATGAGTCAACAGTACTAATTTCTTTATCAGTCATCATATTTCCTCAAAAGCCAGCCGTATTAGACAGTCACCGTCACCTGTTTTCTGTATGGGCATCAATTGATATTCTCAAAGATATAAACTGCACCGGCTTTGGATTTAGAATCAACACCTTCTGACGTTGCCCCAACAACCAAACTCGTTCCCGCCTTATTCAGGCCAACAGGTCCACCAAAACCATTTAAATTGTCTGAAGGGTTCAAAATCTCCATCGGTGTTTCCATATTCCACTTATTATTCAGACAGGTATATACATACACCCTGGAAGACGTTCCCACTGCCAGACGATCTCCCGCGTCATTCAGTTCGAGAGAACCGCCAAAATGCTTTACGTCACTTGCAGGAACCGAAAACTTAAGGGGATTTTCTCTATCCCAGATCCCATTCGTGCACGTATACAGATAAACCGCCCTATCAGAGAGTCCATAAAAATTCGTACCCACCGCCAAGCGATCTCCCTCTGCATTCAGGCTAAAAACCCCGCTAAAACTAGATGATCCACCTTTAGGGTGACTGAACTCAATGGGGTTTTCTGTATCCCAAACCCCATTTGTGCGTGTATACACATAAATCACGGAAATGTAATCATCACACACCGCCAAACGGTTTCCCGCAGCACTCAGGTGGGCAATCGCGCCAAACGCATAAGAACCTGAAGGGGCCGGAAACAGAATGGGGTTTTTTGTATCCCAGATCCCATTCGTGCGTATAAACATACGGAACGGAGAGGAGTATTGGCCCCCAGCCACCAGACAGTCTCCTGCGGCGTTCAAGCTGACATTCTCACCAAATTTTACAGCAACCCGCGGAAACACAATGGGATGCTTTGTATCCCAAACGCCCTTCGTGCGTGTATATACATGCACCACTTCTTGCCATATCTCTCCCAACGCCAGACAATCTCCCGCCGCATCCAGACCAACACGCCATGAAGATAGACCATATCCAGGTTCAGTATCCTCAAACACTATCGGCTTGCTTATATTCCACTCACCACTCTTCCGACGAGTATACACACAGACTTTACGATTCGACCCAACCGCTAAGCAGTCTCCCGCCGCGTTCAGACTAACAGAGCTACCAAAGTACTCATCTTCTATGGGGGAAGGAGAAACAATTCGCGTTATCAGAGTATGTTTCAAACCCAACAACTGCGTGATCTCCATCCGTGCTCCCCGCGATAAACTGAAAAAATCCGCAAACTGAATCTGCCGAGCGGCATCCAATTTCAGATATCCTCCCCCATCAAAAGAGAGTCCCCCTTCTGGTTTCAGTGATAAGGCCAAAGCTCCCTGTTCAGGGTTTAACCCGCCAGAATGCTGAGTGTTGAGGGTCAGTTTTCCTTTATCATCTCGTTTCAGCCCCGCGGTTGGGCCATCACCCTGAGCGCCATCAATGATTTCATATGCTTTATATGCTTCATCAATCAAATGGGAAAAGGCTTCCGGCATGAGCCGCACACCAGATTTAAAACTCGCTTTCAATGAGTCCACAGTACTAATTTCTTTATCAGTCATCATAATTTCCTCGAAAGCTGTATTAAACAGTCGCTGCCATCTGCCTTCTGTTCTCTGTCTTCTATACGGTCATCATTTGACATTCTCAAAGACATAGACTGCACCAGCTTCAGACACAGAACCAACCTCGGCTGAAACTGCACCAACCGCCAAATTCGTCTCCCACCTATTCAAACTGACAGCCTTACCAAAACCATTTAAATTGTCTAAATTGCCTGAAGGGTCCAAAATCTCGATAGGTGTTTCCATATTCCACTTATTATTTAGACAGGTGTACACATACACCCGGGAAGCTGCCCCCACGACCAGACGGTTTCCTACATCATTCAGTTTGATAGCACTGCCAAAATACGTTACGTCACTTGCAGGAGCCGAAAACTTAATGGGACTCTCTGTATCCCAGATCCCATTCGTGCGCGTATACAGATAAACCTTTCCCTTAGTGTGGACATCATAATCTACCCCCACCGCCAGACGATCTCCCTCTGCATTTAGGCTAAAAATCCGATTAAAATTGGATGAACGATCTTTATCAGCCATGAACTTAATGGGGTTTTCTTTATCCCAAATCCCATTCGTGCGTGTATATATGTAGGACCAAGCGTCGCCCGCCACCGCCAGACAGTCTCCTGTGGCGCTCAAGCTGACATTGTGACCACCAGCGTATCCACGTTGATCTTCCAGCGGAAACACAATGGGATTTTTGGTATCCCAGACGCCATTCGTGCGCGTATACACACAAGCCTTCACTTTTGGAATAACATCAATTAAATATCCCACCGCCAGGCAATCTCCTACCGCATTCAAACTGACATCCCATAAAGAACGACGAGATTGATCTTGATCATCCTCAAACACAGTGGGAGCGTTTATATTCCACTCACCCTTCCGGCCCGTATACACACAGACTTTATTATCCATCCCAACCGCTAAGCAGTCTCCCGCCGCGTTCAGGCTCACAGAAGTGCCAAAATGTTCATTCGCTTTAGGGGAAGGAGAAACCATACGCGCCATCATGGCACGTTTAAAACCCAACAACTGCGTGATCTCCATCCGTTCCCACCGCGATAAACTGAAGAAATCCGCAAACTGAACCTGCCGATCGGCATCCAATCTCAGACGCCTTCCTCCATCAAAAGAGAATCCACCTTCTGGTTTCAGTGATAAGGCTAAAGCCCCCTGTTCAAGGTTTAACCCGCCAGAAAGGTGAGTGTTGAGAGCCAGTTTTCCTTTATCATCTCGTTTCAGCCCTGCGGCTGGGCCATCACCCTTACCGCCATCAATGATTTCATATGCCTTATATGCCTCATCAATCAAATGGAAAAAGGCTTCAGGTGCGGGCGGAACACCGGACTTAAAACTCGCTTTCAATGAGTCAACAGAACTAATTTCTTTATCAGTCATAATATTTCCTCAAAAGCCATATTAGACAGTCACCGTCATCTATTCTCTGTCTTCTGTTCTCTGTCATCTGTCATCTGTTTTCTACCTCCTGTGCCCGCATCCAATAACAACTTGGCAATTTGTTTCTGCGTCTCCTCAGGAAGCAATTTAAAAGCTTGGGCCGAAACCGCTACAGTCCCATCCACCGACAGCACCCCGGATTTATCTAACATCAATCCCCCATCGAGCTGTAGCTTTAACGCAAGCCCTTTCGGTTCCAACGAGATGCCATCACCAATCTTAACCGCCAAACGGTTGTCGATAACCTGCAATCCAACTCCCGGATGATAAGTTTGATCACTATCCCGCCAACCAAAAAGCTGTCGCCACAATATGGCCCAATCAATCAGTGAATAAAATGCCGCCTCAGTCGGGATCTTGCCAGGGGCGAAGTGAGCACTAAGCTGGCTAACCGTTTCATCTGTTATCTCTTTCGCCATCGTTTTTTCCTCATTTAGCTAGTCGTAAAGGTAAACTTTCCCTTCTCCACTCTTCCAGCCACTGGCGCCAATCGCCAACGTATTGCCGTCACCGCTAAGACAAATGCCGGCACCAAATTTATGGTTTAATTCCCCATCCACTGCCAGTAATCTGCCCTGCGTAATCCATTGTTCATCCTGATAACTAAACCACCATCCTGCACCGGTTTGCACACCAGTGTTATCTTTACCAACAGGTGTTGACACCACCAGTATCTGACCGTCACTACTCAAAGACAGCTCACTGCCAAACCTTTCCCCGGCAGTCACCGCTTCTCTCAGTATCCCCATGGATTGCCATGCATTACGGTAACGCTGGTACAAATAGACCGCACCAACATTGCCCTTCTCTCCCGGACACCCCACCGCCAAAATATCGCCGCTATCGTTCAGGCTGAGACTAGCACCAAAGCTGTCACTGCTCTTGAGTGAAGGATAGGTCTGCGAACTGAGTGGCGGTTGCGGCTGCCAATATTCCCCGTGACGATGAAATAACGTCACTTCACCGTTATTACCGTTACGCCCCGTTGCTGCCACTGCTAAGGTTGAACCATCTGCACTCAAGCTCAGTTTGACGCCAAACATATCGCCCTGTGCCGGAGAAGCTAAGGTCAGACGCTCACCAAGCTGTGACCATTTCTTTCCGTCATACTGATAAAGATACACTGCACCACAATTAGCCAGTGAACCCGATCCCCAGCCATAAGCACCTACTGCTAATAGGGTGCCGTCTGCGCTCAGGCTCACAGAACAACCGAAATGCTGCTGAACGTTCGCCTCACTCAGCCAAAGTTTGGCCGATTTCTCCCACACACCATTTGCCAATCTGTGATAAACGAACACTGAACCATGCCCACCATCACTGCTCCGATTATCAATACCCACCGCGAGAACATTACCGTTTCGATTCAGGCTTAGTGCTCTGCCGCCATAACCACTGACGTAATCAGCGAATTGCTGCCGCCAGCCGTTATCGGTATAAGAAAATAGATATACAGGTTCCTTTCCTTCTGCCCCACTAAGCGCGATAGTTTTCCCATCACCGCTGACACTGACAACAGAGCCAAGGTTTTTATTGTTACCGTTAGCCGGCAAATCAAACGCGGGCAACTGCACTTTACTCGCTGCCATCTCCCCAGCATGAATCAGCCAACGGTAAAGTTCTCTTTGTTGTTCCTCCGTAAAACTCTCAAATAATTCCAGCGACAATTTAAAGTCGGAGCGTAATCCCAATTCGCCATTAATAAACTGTAAGCCGCTGTCCTTATTAATATTAACCGCAATTTCACGGTCTTCTCCGATATGCACCCCTTCACCGGGATTCACCAAGAGTAAATTCACCTCATCCAGATCTCGGTTCAATCCTGCGCCTGGACTATTATCGATCTGACCAGGGTCCAGCCCGGCTAAACGCCGAGCTTCCGCCGCGATTTGCACCAATTGAGTATAATTTTCACTTTTCGGCATGGAATATAATTTAAACCAGGATTTAACTTCCTCTTTATCCAACAAATTATTCTCTCTGGATGTAAATATCTTGTTGTGAGCCATTAATACCTCCAATGCAGAATGACAAATAAATTAACGTTGTTACACGCCGTTCTATTCTTTTACTTTCTGGATAAACAATCCCCCCTAACCAGGCATTCCTTCTCTTGGTACAAACAGCACCTCTGCGGCTTTTAGCTGCTCGTAGTCTTTCTTACGCCAGAAGAGCTCTTCATCGGCAAACTTCGCCAAATCGTCGGGCGTAGCAACATGTTTAATCCCCACCCCGCGTATTTTTTCTGCTGGTATAAATAACACCCTCTTAACCTCCATCTGTTCGTAGGTTTTCTCATTCCAATAGCCTTCTTCATCGACAAACTTCGCCAAATCATCAGGCGTAGCGACATATTTAATTCCAAGACCAAGTGGAGTCTCTCCTGCTGGTGTAAACAATACCTCCGCAGTTTTCATCTGCTCATAAGTTTCTTTATTCCAGAAGAGTGATTGATCAGCAAACTTTGCCAAATCATCGGGTGTGGCAACATGTATCACGACAATATCTTCCTGATGTAGCGGCGGTTCAGTGGACATAATGTCCCCCCCATTAATAAAGTCAGACCTTGGTCATATAGTTGATGTTGATAGTTGATAGTTGATACAGCCCTCGGAAAACTCGCTCCCGATAACACTTATTTAATATTTAACTTGACTACGTTATTCGTTTTTCGTTTTTCGTTTTTCGTTTTTCGTTTTTCGTTTGAAACAATCAGCTATATTTAAGCATTATAGAAAAGTGAATTTTTGCCAGCCATTTAATAAAATTTTAATTACTTTTTTTTAAAAATATCACATAAAAAGATATCGTTTAAACAATATTCCATTGGTATCGCAATAACTATTTATTTAATTAGATTTAATTTAATCAACCAAGAGTTTTATTAGAAAAAACATAATAATCAATGATACTTATAAATGTTACGTATTTACACCGAGCTATTTCATTGCCACATAATAAAAACATTTCACTTTAATAATCAAGAAAATATCGCGCACACTTAAATAACACCAAAATTATAATTATCCACATTAAATAATTCAGAATATGAAAGTGATAAAACAGCAGTTAAGAGAAATCGTTTTTTGTCTGTCAGCGTGTTTTTAAACTCTGGAAAAAAGGACAAACGCATAAGGTAAAAACAGGTAAAAACTTTAATCAATAAAGATAAAAAAAGCGATTAAAGATTTTTTAAAGCAGGTAAAAGATCTGAAACTATCTTCCGCTGATTTTACATTTATCTACCCAGCCATAACCATTTAAAACCCCGTACTCCGGTGTTTTATCGAGGTTATTTTACGCAGAAAACTATAAAAATAACGCAATCAACAAGGGATAAAACGGTTAATGTGGCAAGATTTAAGCCCTGAAAAGAGAATTAAGCAGCCCCCGCCAGAGTCACCTATGACTGAGCGGCGGGAGCAAGTCACTCGCTATCCATTACCACCAATGGTCGCAGTCATACGAATTTGACGGTTATCACTGATTTCAAGATTAGATAAAACCACTAATTGAGGCAAAGCCCTACGCAAGAAACGCGATAACAGCGGGCGTAATGCATGATTGACCAACAGTACCGGAGGCGCGCCCAACATTTCCTGACGTTGTAGTGCTTCCGTTGCTTGCCGTTGCAAGTTATCCGCCAATCCGGGTTCCAAACCACCGCCATTTTGTAACGCCTGAATTAACAAGCGCTCAAGGCCCGCATCCAATCCGATGACCTGAATTTCCTGCGCTCCGGGGAACCACTGTTGAGCAATTGCCCGACCAAGCGCAATTCTAACCAAAGATGTCAATTCATAGGGATCAGTTTGTCCAGGTGCATGTTCAGCCAAGGTTTCAATAATTGTCCGCATGTCTCGAATCGGCACTTGTTCGGACAACAGATTTTGAAGCACCTTATGCAAGGTTGTCAGATTAACAACATCAGGAATAAAGTCCTCCGTCAGTTTAGGCATCTCTTGGCTGACTCGCTCAAACAGTTGCTGGGCTTCCTGACGACCAAACAATTCATTGGCATATTGCGTCAACAGATGATTCATATGGGTCGCAACAACCGTACTGGCGGCAACCACCGTGTACCCCTGAACCTGAGCTTGCTCTCTGAGGCTATCATCAATCCAAACCGCAGACAGGCCAAAAGCGGGATCTTTCGTGATATCACCTGGCAATTCCCCCACTGCACCACCGGGATTAATCGCCAGCCAGCGCCCCGGATGCGCTTCACCACGACCAATTTCCACTCCTTTCATCAAAATACGGTAGCCCGCTGGGGCCAGTTCAAGGTTATCCCGGATATGAACAACCGGCGGTAAGTATCCCATCTCTTGGGCAAATTTCTTACGAATTCCGCTGATTCTCCCCAATAACTCACCATTTTGCCGAAAATCAACCATCGGGATCAGGCGATATCCCACTTCCATACCCAAAGGATCTTCAAGCTGAACATCGGACCATGAAGCTTCTGATGTCTGTTGCTGCTCTTCTATTTTTGGTTTTTCTGTATTTATTGCCGGCGCATCAGTACGGCAATATAGATACCAGCCAAGACCAGCCAATGCCGCGGTAAATAACAGGAAAACAAAATTGGGCATTCCCGGTACCATGCCCAACAATCCGAGAACACCCGCACTCAACATCATCACTCTGGGATTGTTGAACAGTTGAGTCACCATCTGCTGACCAACGTCCTGATCCGTTGCTACACGGGTAACAATAACACCCGCCGCAGTAGAAATAATGAGAGCAGGTAACTGTGCAACCAAACCATCACCAATGGTTAACAGGGTATACGCTTCTCCCGCATCCCCCAAACTCATACCATGTTGAGCCACACCAACAATTAAGCCACCAACGACGTTGATAACTAAGATCATCAATCCCGCAATCGCATCGCCACGCACAAACTTACTGGCACCATCCATCGAACCATAAAAATCCGATTCTTGTGTCACCTCAGTACGGCGTTTCTTCGCTTCTTCTTCACCAATTAATCCGGCATTTAAATCGGCATCAATTGCCATCTGTTTACCTGGCATGCCATCCAACACAAAACGGGCGCCCACTTCGGCAATCCGCCCCGCACCTTTAGTAATGACCATAAAGTTAATCAATACCAAGATGATAAATACCACAATACCGATAGCGAAGTTGCCACCAACCAGAAAATGACCAAATGCCTCTACAACGTGCCCCGCTGCCGCAGAACCCGTGTGCCCTTCCAACAAAATGATACGGGTTGAAGCTACGTTAAGAGATAAGCGCAATAACGTGGAAAACAGCAAAATGGTCGGAAATGCAGCAAAATCTAGCGTACGCCGGGTAAACATCGCCACCAGCAACACCATGATTGATAGCGCTATGTTAAACGTAAACAGCAAATCGAGCATGAATGGCGGCAATGGCAATACCATCATCGACAAAATCAAGAGGATCAATACCGGCCCGGCAAGCATTTGCCATTGCGAGCCTTTCATATTGCCCGGTAAACGAAGTATAGAGGCCAGATTAGCCATGACGATTATTTTCTCCAGCAAAATCCAGTGCTGGCGGCACTGGCAGATTTTCAGGTTTCTTCGGCTTCAAGCCGCCTTCCCGTTTCCAACGTTTCAATTGGTAGACCCAAGCAAGGACTTCCGCGACTGCCGCATAAAGTGTCGCGGGAATTTGCCCGCCAACTTCACTATGGCGATAAAGTGCCCTGGCAAGTGGCGGCGCCTCAAGTAATGGAATGCGGTTTTCTGTACCTATCTCTTTAATCCGTAATGCAATAATCCCCGCCCCTTTCGCCAATACTTTTGGCGCACTCATCGCTTTTTCATCATATTTCAGAGCAACAGCATAGTGAGTTGGGTTGGTGACAATGACATCCGCTTTCGGTACATCCGCCATCATACGCTGACGAGCAGCCGCCCGTTGTTGCTGACGGATACGCGCTTTAACATGTGGGTCCCCCTCTTGTTCTTTAAATTCATCCTTTATTTCCTGCCGGGTCATTCTCAGTTTTTTCAAATGGCTGTATATCTGGTAAACAACATCGAAAGCCACCATCGGTATCAACATGAAAACCACCACATAACCGGCGAATATCAGCATTTGCATAGCATCATCCAGTGCCAACAGTGGCGGTTGAGCTATGAGCCGTAACATGGCAGGCCAGTTCATCCAAAGGAACAAAGCAGCACCAATACCGACAAATCCCGCTTTAAGTAGCGCTTTGAATAATTCCGCCAACGCATTCATTGAAAAAATACGTTTCAGGCCAGAAATGGGGTTCAATTTTTTCGGATCAAATTTGATGGATTTGGTACTGAACACTAATCCACCCAATAGCGCCGGGGCACTTAATGCAACTAACACTAATCCAGCAAAAACTGGCAGCAGGGCCAAAACAGCCTGTTGCAGCAACCTACCAATCTGTTGAACCATCTGCTTATCATTGCTGACCATACTGTGATCAAAGCTAAACCCTTCAAACACCATCAACGACAATTCATGCGTCATTGACTGACCGCTCATCCAGAGCAAACTTAAACCACTGGTCAACATCAAGATAGAACTCAGTTCTCTGGAGCGGGCTACCTGCCCCTCTTTTCGCGCTTTTTCCCGCTTATGGGACGTGGGTTCTTCTGTTTTCTCAAGATCGCTATCTTCAGCCACGGCTTTCCTTGTCAGATTTTCAAACGCTATCAATCAGAAAATATGGAATCAAATGGCGGTTAGCATGACAAAAGAGAAAAAATCCGATGGCTGGAACAATGAGAAATTTGACCGGGTATTTGCGGGATCAAGTTCAATAACAGTAAGTGGTTCAATACAACTAATCAAACTGTTATCCACTTAGCATCAGAGCTAAAAGCAAAAAATTCGATCTTATGATGAAACGGAATCCGGTCACCGGTGATTATGAGTTCTGGGAACCGGGAGAATACCAGCCAACAATTTTATGGACACCAAACGAGCAGGAATTCAAAGTTCCACCCCATACCGGGAATGAGGAACAGCCGTTTATTCCATCGCAGATAACCGTGTTACCGATCCCGGATAAAGTCGGCAGCGATATTGAATCGTTGCCAATGCCGGAAGAGAAGGATTTTCGGGATTATATTCTGATACTCCCCATCCCTAATATGCCACCGGTGTATGTGTATTTGAGTAAGCCTAGAAGTGGATTGCCACAAGATGGACACAATTATTATCCTGCCCAAAAACAGAGGAAATTACTGGGGTTTCTGGGTTACGGTCAGCTAAGAAAAAAACTCCAAAACAAAATGGGGGTGGTAAACGGGATAGATGGGTAGATAGTAAAGGCCGAAGAATTTATGAATGGGACTCTCAGCATGGTGAATTGGAAGTTTACCGAGTAAGTGATGGTGAGCACCTTTGCTCTATAGATTATAAGACTGGAAAAGAGCTAAAACCTGCTATCAAAGGGCGAAACATTAAACAATATTTGTGAGGTATATAATGGGATTAAAATTAAGATTGGAATGGTTTGATAAACAAACAGAATTAGGGGAAGGATGTGAATATTCTAAAGATTTTGAAGATAATGCTGATGTTATGGTTAGTGGATTAGGCATATCAACAGAAGATAATATAAATAACGGCGGCTTTGATGTGGAATCTAAATGGGTGAGTATTCTACAGCCCCATTTCAGGCATCAAATTGATTTATCAGCTTATGATTATCAAATCTCTTTTGATTATCGATATTTGTGGTAAACAGAGATTCAGCGGATAGTGGGATAATGATCAATAAACCGCTATCCGTGTTTAACTAGGTTTTCGTTCCATACACGCCAAAAAACGCAAGCAATGCAAACAGTTCAGTCATATATTACCCCTTAAGTGGGATTTAAGCTTTTTGTAGAGTGCGTCGGGTGCCAGATCAGCATTATTCGGCCAGCACACTGCGCCACACTCATCAACACGCGCTTGGGCAAAGAATTTCTGCTCTTTCAGTGGCTCGAACATGGGTCCGAACAACCGATCCGCGATGCACACCTCTCCATAGGTGCCATCATCGAACGTCACCGCCAGGGTGTATTCTGGCTTTATTTCCACTTTCGTTACTCTGCGCATGATAATCACTCCAGCGGTTCAATCTTGTTGAGAGGCTGATGCTGCTCAGCCAGTTACCAGTCATTCAGCAGATCCTGCCTGTGCTCAACCGCCCATTCGATGACCAGAGCCCTTGCTCGTTTGGGCAATGAGCCTTCCATGACTTCCAAGGTCTCAAGGTTTCAATTGAGATAATAGCCTCATGTCCACCGTAGTAAGCATGGAAATAAGCATGGAAATGAAGCGGATTATGGTCGTCGTAGTACATCCGGATCAGGATGCCAAAAAACTCACTGATAGTTGGCATTTGTAATGGCCTGAGAAACAATGATTCACCAATCACGTAATACCATTTACAGTAGCACTAAGATTGACACTACTCAATCATGAAATACGAGATATAAATATCGAGAAAGGGAATCCTTTAGTTGGTTCATCAATCCCTAAATACAGATACCCAATATTTCTCAAATAGAACATTCACGACACTGTAGTGTGCAAGGATTAATGTTAAATGTATTAGGGGACAGATAGCTTATTGTCTCAAAGAGAACAAAATCACTGAATATTTCCTGCTTAGAAATGGATATGTTAGTAACGGCTTAACCAGAACTCAGGTTATTTAAGTTAATTTCCATTCAGAAATGCATTATCACCACCCATTTAAATTATTTTCCAATTTAAATATTATATTTAAATAATTTCAATAGTCCTTCCCACCTTTATTATTACAATAGAATATTATCTCTAATATATTTCTCCATTTTATTTACAGTAAATCTAATGTTTCATCGGCTAGTACCTGATCCCCTTCATGAGATGATCATATATATTGATTGAAAAAATCTTATATCATCCTTTTATCACTCCAATTACTTCTCCTGATTTATAATTATCTTCATGAATATAATGTTAGATACTTTATCTCTGGCAGAATATCATGGCATTTTCGCAATTCACCAAGCACTAGCACATGTTTAATTCAATTTATCCCAAGTTAAACCTTTAATTCTTCTGGGGTTCCCTCTCTATATGGCACCAGCGTCGTCCTATCTTGCGAATCAACCGCACAATGATTATTACCGACAACAACCATGACCAAATCGCTAGTTGCTTTAATCGCGTGATCTATTTGTCCATTCACAAAATAACAAACTCCAGGCTCTATTTCATGCTTTTCACCAGCATAAATAACATAACCCGTTCCTGAGAGTACAAATAAGATATGATGCCCTAAGTGAGTATGATTCTGCATCCCTTCATTTTTACTGAAACGAATTAGATCAGCACCAAAGCCATCAAACGAAACTAATCCCTCACCCGTTCCCATACTGTTAACCATTTTATGACTTCTAGCCATTGTATCGACAACGAGATGTTCACCATTCCAGTGACAAAATCTATTTTTAATAAATTCCATATTACCTTCCTTTTATCTCTATAAATAAAATTTTAAAGTAACTATCATCTCTCTTTATTAATTGAAATAATACTATCTCTCTATCAAGTAAATAATATTTCCCAGTAAAATTTAATCATCACAAAATTATATAGACAAATAAACTAACTGGTTATTAACAATATATCAAACAGAAATATGTAATTCCATAGTAGTATTTTACAAATATTCACTTTGTGACAACAATCACTGTAAAACGCTCATTTTAAATATCTTTGTAAAGATAACCCCAGTTTAAAATGATATTATCCCAAAATTAGGTTAGCCAAATCCGCCGAGGACCTTCTTTCAATACAAACGAAAACATAAGACAAACAAAAGACACCCCACAATCTCGTAAGAGATTGTGGGGTGTCCACCATGCTCTCTGGTTTTCCTGTCTCGCTTCACTGCCTACTGTTTTGCAACCACGGATTCATTGTGAGGTAACCAGTAACGCCGATGTTCAAAAGCATATTTGGGCAATCGAATACGCAGCGGTTTCTGCCCGGAAGGCCAGCAAGTACGCCAATCTATATCCTGACCTCGTAACCATAAAAATCGAGAGTCGTCTTCTGCCATATGTAGCCATTGATCTTCTTTCGTTGAAGTAGACGAAGCAAAATCCCGTAACTGCTTCAAAAGATCCTGCCGTGATGTTGCAACAAACAGTGCCCGATAGGATAACGCTGCCCTACCAAACTGTAATGTCCAGCTAACCGCTGGCAGTTCAATGCCTTCATCGTTCTCGATAAAATCCCCTAGCATAGTCACCATTTTTTGTAACGATACCAGGCTATTAGCCGAAATGGGATAATAATACCCCTCCAAATTGGCTTTAATCTGTTGCTGCGCTTGAGTTGGCGCCTCCTCTAAAATGACATGAGAATTGCTGCCTCCCAATCCAAAAGAGCTGAGTCCAGCGAAACGCTTTTGCCCTGCCCCCACTCGCCAAGAATTTTCCTCTGTAGCCAGTTGTAAACGTGAATCCACACTGTCAATTTCAGGATTCAAACGCTGAAACGCGGCGCTAGGTACAATAGATTTATGCTGCAACATTAATAAAACTTTAACGATGCCAGCTAACCCCGCAGCGCCTTCTAAATGCCCAATGTTGGCTTTTACTGAACCAATATAGCAAGGTTGTAGCGCTTCTCCTGATTCATCACGATTAAAGACCTCATTAAGCGCATTAAATTCTATAGGATCACCCAACGAGGTTCCCGTTCCATGTGCTTCAAGGTAACTGATTTGTTCCGCAGAAATTCCAGCCTGTAGCAAGCAATCTTTAACCAACGCAATTTGCTGCTCAGGGTTAGGCGAAGTCAATGAATTAGCACGTCCACCATGATTGACCGCCGATGCTCGAACGTATCCATAAATCGGATCCCGATCCTCTAAGGCCTGTTTTTGCGTTTTCAAGAATAGACAGACAGCCCCTTCACCACGGACAAAACCATTAGCATCCGCGTCAAAAACCCTACAACAGCCATCTTTAGATAACATTCCCGACCGGTAATAAGCAGCCATGTTGAATGTGTTGCTCAATAGGTTAACGCTGCCAACTATCGCCTGTTGGCATTCCCCCGAACGCAATGAATTCACCGCTTGAGTCAGTGCCGTCAATCCACTTGAACACGCAGTATCAATTTGCAAACTTGGGCCAATAAAGTTGTAATAAAATGACAATCTGTTAGCCAGAAGGCAATTCAGTGTCCCTGTCGTTGCATAAGCATTTGCCATCGCCATATCGGCCGCAACAAGTTCACGATAATCATTACTGCACGAACCAATAAAAACACCCGTCTTTGATCCTGAATAGCCAAGCGGATTGGCGCCGCTATCTTCGATCGCTTGCCAGGTCAGCTCTAATAGCATTCTCTGTTGCGGATCCATCATGGCCGCAACTCGCGGAGAAATACCAAAGAATGGCGCATCAAAACCATCAATACTATCGAGTAACCCCGCTTTCAGGGCTTTTTTAGGTAACGGAATGACGTAAGGTTTTCCTGATGCAAACCGCTGCTCTGGCATCTCTTCTATCACACTGCGTCCAGATCTTAAGATCTCCCACATCTGCTCTGGAGAATCTTCCGCCCCAGGAAGTCGGAAAGCCATGCCCACAATAGCAATAGGCATCTGTTTCGTATCACCCGCACTACTTACTGAGGGAGTAATGGAACTTAAATGCTCCAACAAGGCAGATTTAGCTATCCGTTGTTCATTCGGACTAAGCGAATGATATATGTGATACAGATTATCCATGCTTTCCTCCTTCTATGAGGCGCTGTAACCTTAATGCTGCTTCGCCATCAAGACTACGCATCGCATTAATAAAGTCATCTAAGGAATGTTTATTCTCAGTCAGTTCAGTTTTGGCAGTGTCAAGATATTCAATCAATCGATGCGGCGAGCTATAACGCCAGAACAGCGTCGGCGATAATTTTCGACGAAAATGCGCCGACATCAACTCTGCAAGTTTTACTGCCTTGAGCGAATCAATGCCCAAATCAGCCCAAGTGCGCTGCATCATTGATTCAGTAAAATCTTCGTCCCAATTCAGGAAATCCGCCAACAGCGTGCGTAATTGCCCGGAAACCGATTTACCTGATTTACCTTCTATCTGATGCACGGTAGATCGTGGCCCAGACAGAACACGAACCTGAGTAATAATCTCGGTAATAAATTCAGACGCCTCTACCCCATTGAGCAGATAGTGATTAAATGCCAGAACGAGGTTCATCTCTTTGTTGTGAGGCGCACCGATGAACAATGTTGACTGAGATGGTGGCACAATAAGAGGTACAGCAAAGGTAGCACCATCGTTGCCGGTATATGAGATCATCATAGGAACATCAATATCAACGGGCAGTTTTTCCGCATCGGGATCAAGTACACCATTCAAGTGTTGCCTGAACTCAAAAAAGCTCATGGTCTGCGTTCCCGGTACTTTTAACGAACTCAAATCGCCTTTTTCATCCAGAAAAGCAATACCCAGGTTGATATCCGTATAAGTGTGATAACGCTCTTGATCAAGCGGCCTCGAACGCAACATCGGGAATTTTTTCAATGCCTGAGAAATCGCATAAGTGATGACCTGAAATGGCGTTATCCACGCCTGTTGCCCGGAGGTTTCCGTTAAATGATGAATGGCGTTATCAACAAGCTCAATCGGTAGTGGTTTAGCTGCCCAACAAGGTTGTACCGCAGCACTATTTAACCGTATTGCACGATTAAGACGCTGCTGATCTCTGGACAGAAAACCCACATTGTCATTTTCTGCATTGCTCTTTTCTGACGGCCTGGTTTCTTCTGATATCTTAATTTCACGGTATTGCTGGAGGTAATCATCTATATGACCAGGCAATAATGTCCCATGTTTTTCCGCCAGTTGGCTAAGAATGTGCGGCTCAATTTGGTGTTCTTGTGCGTACTGACGGGTTTTTGGCGGAATACGCGCAGGAGGAGCGGATACTTCAGGAGCCGCCTCCACTTTCTCTATTTTTTCTACCTCCTCCGCCACTCTCTCCATTTTCTCCGGCGGAGGCGTTAACTCTTCACTGACAGGGGAAGGCTCTGCTATCTCGCCAACAGCTCTGATGACTGCAATAGGCGATCCAACAGGGATAATATCATTTTCCGCCGCCAACCATTTTTCCAAGATCCCCTCAACATCAGACTCAATAGTAAAGGCGGCCTTATCCGTCTCCATTTCATAAACAGGTTCATCACGCTTGACATGATCCCCCACCTGCTTAAGTAACTGGATGATGACGACTTCAGTGGTTCCTTCTCCCATCGGGGGAATAAGCAACTGTGCCATAAGTTCTCCTTAGCTCATTACCGCATAGACGGAGGCCAAAATGTCATCCGTACCGGGTAAAACAGCTTTCTCTAAACAAGGATTAAAAGGAATATGAATATCTTCACGCGTCACCAAACGCGGAGGTGCCAATAAAGAGAAGAAATTGTCATTCTCATCCAAAATATCAGCAATAATGGATGCACCAACACTGGCCGTCCGGGTATCCTCCTGTACAACGATAAGCCGCCCGGTTTTGCGTAAAGATTCCGCAATCCGTTGTTTATCCCAAGGTACCAGACTACGTAATTCAATCACTTCAATGTCAATATTGTCTTTTTCCGCCTGAAGAGCCGCCATAGTCGCAAGCTGAATCGTATTTCCCCAAGCAACCAGTGTAATATCCTTTCCTGCCCTGACAATATTTGCCTGCCCAAGCGACACTGGACTCACTAACCGACGCTCATGGCGCTCTCTCATAAGGTGTTTAGGGATCAGGATCAGACTCGGCATGTCCAGACTTAACGCGGTACGGAACAACGCGACGGTATCAGCCGGTGTCGTTGGAACAAGAACGTTAATACCGGGAATATGCGCCAGGATACCGTCCGAGCTTTGGCTGTGCCATATACCACCACCAGGGAGATAAGCGCCATAAGGAGCATATATCACCACCGGGCAACGCCATTTTCCTACCGTTCTCCAACTTAAAGTGCCAAGTTGTGATTGTAATTGATTGAGACCTAGCCCAACAAAGTCAATAAATTGCAGTTCAACAATCGGACGCCAACCACAGGCGGACAATCCAACAGACGAGCCAATAATCGTGGCTTCTGAAAGGGGAGCATTAATAACACGATCAGGATAGCGAGTGGATAAACCACGGGTGAAACCAAAAACACCACCTTTAGGATCTTCAATATCCTCACCAAATAACAGCACATTCGGATGCTGACTCAATGCCTCGTCCAAAACCTGATTTACCGCTTTGACCTGTGTCTCTTCGGCTTCCATCTCAACATGTACGGTAGGCGTTCCTTCACGATTGCATAAATAGGTACTGACACTTGCAGGATCAGGCTCTTCTTCGTGGTAAACACGCTCAAATATTTCCGCGACATCCGCTTTAATGCGCTCTTTTTGTTCAGCCAGAGCTTGCTCGGTAATCGCTCCTTTTTCCTTTAAATAAGCGACATAATTTTCAATAGGGTCCTGTAGCACCTCCAGCTCATCCGGGGTACGGTACAGTTTGTGAGAATCTGAATTGGAATGAGAATCTAACCGATCCATACGACAAACCAATATGCAAGGAGTCCGCTCAAATCTCGCCTTATTGAATACCTCCTGTGCAACAGGAAACAAAGTTTCCGGTTTGCGGGCATCAACGCGGCGAATCAAACACTCGTTAAATATTCCCAACCGATACGGAGCCATCTTCTCCGTTGAGGTACTAATACCCAATTTATTATCGGAAACCACAAAGACTACCGGCAAACGCCTTTCAACTGCAAAGCTGACCGCTTCATAAAATTCTCCCTGCCGGGTCGCCGCATCGCCGACACCACACACGACAAGCCCATTTTTATTGTCCAACACGCTTGCCCAGGCGGCTCCAGCCGCGGGAATACATTGGGTTCCGGTCAAGCTGACTACCGAGAAGATATTATGCTCTTTGGAGCAGAAATGATTCGACATGGTTCGGCCGGCCGAGTGAGAAGTGGCCTTACCCATAAGTTCCCTTGTCATTTCAACAATAGACATACCACGCGCTAATACTAATGCCCGATCACGATAGTAAGGAACCAGTACATCATTCTTTTCCATAAGCTGAGGCAACACAGCCAACCCTTCATGTCCAGCAGCCGACACATGGAACCAAGCTCGACCTTGTCGTGTGACTATCGCACTACGATTATCAAATTCCCGTGACAGCAGCATGTCATAAAGTAACTTTTGCTCATCCAAACAATCATTAATTGAAGGGCTGTGTTCCTTAAGAGGTACTTCATTGATCTGTACGTCTATCACTCTCTTTTTCCTCACAAATAGTTAACGTGGTAGTTGTCGTTATTGCGCTTAATGCTTGATAAAAAAGCGAATACGGGGTAGTCCCGTTCATGATTACTTGAGAGACTATAGATCCCGATATAAGAAGTGAATGTAGGGCTATTGCCTACACGAATTGCAAAAGATAGAGGTATACGGTCACAATTTTTAATTACGTTTATACCCGTCATCTTTCAAGTTGCCTCTTTGTTGGCTGCACTCGCTCACCCCGGTCACATAGTTACCTATGCTCCCGGGGATTCGCTCCCTTGCCGTCACGATGCATCTTGAAATCCATAGTGTATATGCACCTAACATGGAGGGAAAAATTATCTCCATAACCATAAATGGCTTCGGCTGTCATGGTATTCCCTAAATTTTTAGCATTGTCCTGAACATAATGTGACACCATTTAAAAAACTCCAACCGATGAACAACAGCCATTCGTTATAGAGTAGGGCCAACAAGCACCAGCATTTACATGATTACAATACAATATAATCACAATACAATTAAAAAACAGGTTGTTACCTATATCTTTGAGTCCTGCAATGATAAGACATAGGAATAATTCATTACTTTGCTAAATTATTTTGATAATCAGATTTTTTCGACAAGCTCTTCATTAGGTATTTTTATGTTTAACCAAGACATAGCCTAAATAATAACACGTATTATATCAATCGAACTTGAGCCTTTATGCTCACATTAGAATTCATTATGTTTTGTGATGAATATCAATAATGACCTCCTCATATCAAACAATAGATATAGCTGAATTGACGACGTCATCCAGCATCAATCCTGATATTTTATAAAAATTTAGCTTATTATCTCTTATGTTTTATCATAAAAAAAACTGTAGTAATGCGGGAATGATCACAAAAAGGGTAGCAAAAAATTTAACTATATGATTATTATGAAGTTATCATCCCAAACAACGCTGATATTATAATGCAATTAGTAGGATATCAACATATAAAAATATATTTCATAACCTTTTGAATATATTACCAATCATTTAAATAGTAAATTAAAAAAATGATAAGATAAAATATAATTCCCAACAGATTGATTTTAATGAATTTATCTCTATAAATAATAGAATTAAATGCGTCATTTTCATACTTCGAAAGATGATTAATTCATGCAATTATTTCTACTTCAGATACTCTTTCTCATTTCAAATAACAACAACTTTGACAGCCCCCTTTGTTTAACATTGACAAACAATTCCAACACTTTCGTACCATGCCAATCATTCCTGTTGATCTTGAAAACGCAACCCTGACCACCCCGGTGGTGGAAATCCATTCCACCGTTACTTATCTTTCATACCGAATTTGAGTATTCGATCACAATAGCTTTATCTGGTGAGTAGAGTTGATTGCGATCTGCTAATCAACTCAATTATCTTTTAGCCCAAAAACCAGCTTGATAATTTAACTACGATATAATAACTCATATCCCAAAAGGGTAGCATATCATGAAAAACCTTCACTATCTGATTGTCACACCAGGATTAATATTTTCAGCCTCTGCCCTCGCTTCACCCACCAATAGCATCGAAGCACGCCTGGATGCACTGGAGCAGCGACTGCAACAAGCAGAACAGCGGGCTGCCCAAGCTGAAGCACGAGCCACTGCCGCCGAGCAACGCGCGCAGCAACTAGAACAGCACGCTATCGAAACCAAACAACAGACCATACAAATAGCACAAAGCACCACTCCGCTGGAAAACAGTGCTTCATCAACCAACAACTTGAAATTGAATGATTTTGGCGATCTAAAATTATACGGCGATGTAGAATTCAATCTCGATAGCGCCAGCCGAACCGGTCAGCTTACTTCACTTAAAACCAGCGATAATAAAGACTGGAAACCTGGCGACAAAGAGCGTTGGAATGTTAATGGCCGCATTTTGATCGGACTGGACGGTTACCGCCGTGATCAAAACAACAACTTTGCCGGCTTTAGAGTGCAACCATTAGCAGACATGACTGGCAAAATGAATCTTGACGACGCCGCTTTCTTTTTCGGCAATGAGAAAAACTGGCAGGTAAAAATCGGGCGTTTTGAAGCTTACGATATGTTCCCACTCAACCAAGATACTTTTATTCAGTATTCTGGTAATACCGCCAATGATTTGTATGCCGACGGTTTCGGCTATATCTACATGATGAAAGAAGGACGTGGCCGCAGTAACAGCGGTGGTAACTTGATGCTGAGCAAATACGCAGGTAACTGGTATTTCGAACTCAATACCCTACTTGAAGATGGCACTTCACTATTCCGAGATAACACTTACCACGGCAACACACTGGAAAATAAAAAAAATGTCGCCTATTTGCGCCCGGTAGCAGCCTGGAAAAAAGATCAATTTAGTGCAGCCATAGCGATGGAGAGTAATGTCGTCAATAACGCCTATGGCTACCAGAATAATCAAGGGCAATGGGTCGATCAATCCAGACGCAATGGTTACGGCATGACATTAAGTTGGAACGGTCTGGAGGCCGATCCTGATGATGGCATTGTTGCTAACCTGAATACCGCCTATCTGGATGCCTCAGATGAACATAATTTCACTACCGGCATTAATGTGATGTGGCATCGTTTCGAACTGGGTTATATCTATGCCCATAACAATATCAAAACGTTCAATACTGACGATACAACCGCATATATTAATCACCCATTCAATGAACCGGGTAAATACGATATAAATACCATCCATATGTCATATCAGATTCCTAATATTATGAATATGAAAAACTTTAATCTCTATCTTGGCGCCTACGTCTCTATGCTGGAGGCAAATGCCAACAACAAAATTGCCAACAGTAATAATGACCGACGCTACGGCGCACGCGCCAGATTTAAATTTCTTTTCTAATTGCAAACTAATGGGTGTGCAGGACCAAGACGAGCAATGTCTCCAACTATCCACAACGGAATTAAATGAGAAACGCTTCTATGAAGGAATATGACTCAGCTGGCTGATTCCGAGTACCGTAAACATCTTGCGAAACTGGAGAAATAATCATGGCTACTTACAGAGAACTGTTGGCTAAAGAAAGTCCTGAAATGCAGGCACGAGTCGCGGAACGGGTCGAAGAAGCCAGTATCCAGCTCGCCCTTAGCCAACTGCGTGATGAGCTAAAAATTTCACAAGCAGAATTGGCCGTCTTCCAACAGGTAAGCGCATAGCTTTCTACCTTTAAGGAAGAAAACCCGCTCTACGGATTTTCTTCAACTCATTGACAAAGTGCTGTTTTTTTTCCGGCACTTTGTCTTAATTAACCTCGGTTTCGTTTAAAAAGTCATAAAAACCAGCCCATACTCGTTTTTCCTCGCTGCGCAACTCTCTCAAATACTCTATGACGGGGAATATACCCGTCATCTTTCAAGTTGCCTCTTTGTTGGCTGCACTCACTCACCCCGGTCACATCGTTATCTATGCTCCCGGGGATTCGTTCCCTTGCCGCCGCGATGCATCTTGAAATCCATTGGGTATATAGAGGTTGTGACAAACGGCAATTTTGGCCGAATCAATAAAAGCGGTTGATAATATACTAGATTTAAAATCAATTAAATTTAATATTCTGATGCCTCTTTATATGTAAAATTTCTTTGCCAAATAAAAAATAAAACCCCAAGTTGACATTGTATACTCTGCGATCTATTTTCTAATTAAATTTTAGTGAAAATATTTTTATTGTTAGGCTGTTTATATGATTGGCGGAAGTTACAGTAAAGGCGTTTCACTCATTAAAAAAGGGTTAAAATAATGATGTTTAATAATGGATTAGAATTTTTTAGTCATGAAATGATCAGTGAAGAATTTAGATAAAAAAATTGACTTTACTAATCCTTATGCGCTGCTAGCCAGGGATGATAAAGGAAAGATGGATGTCAAAGTATTGTCGGAGGATGCGATTGTTTCACCCAGCAAGAAAGGCAATGCTATTGAGGTGATTAATTCACTCAAAAAACGGTTGTTATACTATAGTAGATTTGTCTAATGGTCTAATGGTCTAATGGCCTATTGATTTAAAATTATCTCTCTCATTTATCTAGCAATATTCTTTACTATCTGACTTGTCAGAAATTGATTGATTGATTTTGTAGATCGACAAAAAGCATGGCAATGTTGTTGCACTGACTATGCAAAATCGAGATATTCTTATTTATAGGTGTTTTTTAAAATCATTAAATATAACTAAATAATTTTTTGAGTTAATTAGTATTAACTGGTTTTTCCTAAGATATCGTAATTAATTTAATACGATGTCATTGTAGTTCACCCTAATAAAGAGATATTACAATGGGCTGGAATATATTTATTAACGCACCAAATAGTTACCGTCTTACTACCGCACATATCCGCAACAGCTTGCAGCAACAAGGGTTTGCCACTTTCAATGCCACCGATCTTGACCTTTCTGACAGTGAAAAAATCGATCTTATCTCTCTGTGTGAATTATCGAAGTCACTGCCGTTAGATCGATTTGGTGAAGATGGTCGTCACCGCAGTTATTGTGAAGGAGTATGGAGCCGTGAAACAGAAACTATTCATTGGAAAACAGGTTATCCGCAGCCCGATGATAGCATAGAGATTGATTATCATCAGGGAAGTGAATATCAACCTGAATTTGGTGGTGTAGTACGCAAATTCCTGCGCATGTCTGATGAGATACTTAATAAAGGGCTACTTAATAAACTCATTTGGCACGATCTGAGTCTAACCGGCATGGCGGAGCATTATTCCCGTTTGCTGTGTGGGGTGCATCTAATCCGAATGCAGGCACTACCGGGTAAACCGGCAAAAATTACGCCTAACTGTTTTCATCGTGACGGTCAGCCGTTCACCGCTGTACATTTGATTGAACGTTATAATGTCGAAGGCGGTGCAACACATATCGCACCGCCTTCTTATGCAAATTGCCAGCTTGAAGAAGTCCCTGCTCATGAGATAACTCGTTTTCTCCTTAATGATCCCCTTGATAGCTACATCATCGATGATGCAGCGATTTGTCATTATATCAATCCCGTAACTTGCGATGAAAATGCCAGCGTTGGCGTTCGCACTATCATTCTGATTGATTTCACCCCGCTAGAACAGAGTGATAGGCGTTCCCAGTAGCGCTTTTGCCATGAAAGTGGCTGACAACCAGGAGTGCCAGAAATGATAGTTGTTACGGCAATCACTAAGCTGCAAAAATCTTTTTATCTTAGGAAAAATTTTGTGAGTAATTATTCAAACACCTTATCGAATGTTCCATTCTTATTGCCAACGCCTGCTCAACGCAGGCTATGGTTCATCAGCCAAGGAAATATGGACTTAGCATTATATAACGTGCCATTTTCGTTACGTTTGCATGGTTTGTTAAATGAGGAAGCGCTTGAACAAGCTATTATTTTTATGATTGAGCGCCATCCGGTGTTGCGTTCACAATTTCATGTTCTCAATGGAGAATTGCAGATAGCATTGAATCCGCAGTGGCCTGAATTACGTATCAGTGATCTCAGCGATTATTCCCCGGAGGAACGCGAAACCAAAGTACAGTCTATCTGTGATAACGAAGCCAGATATTGTTTTAATCTCAATAACGATTTGCCTTTTCGTTATTTACTGCTTCGCCGGCAAGAGAACGATCATCAGTTGATATTTACACTTCACCATATTGTATTTGATGATTGGTCGACTCACGTTTTTCTTAATGATTTTAGCCATGCCTATAACCAGTATAAAGTAGGCCAACAGCCTAAGTTGGCGACAATTACCTACCCGCATGCCAGTGACTCTGTAATAGATATTCATACGAATAGCGCTCGTCGGCAACGCTTACGCGATTATTGGGGAAAACAGCTGGCGGAATTGCCTGAACTACATAAATTACCCACCGATCGACCACGGCTATTAGAACAACGGGGACGTGGCGCGGTATATCAGAAGTCACTTCCTTTATCTCTCGTTGGACGTATTTCTAAAATCTGCCAACGTTATGGATTGACACCTTATATGGTGGCAATTTCCGCTTTTGCAGTATTGCTGAATCGCTATTCACATGATGACGACATCGTTATTGGCAGTCCATTTGCGAATCGTCACAATATTGATGAACATGTCCGCCTTGGCTTTTTTATCAATTTATTACCGTTGCGTTTTCGCTTTAACAAAGGGATAAGTTTCAGTGATCTATTGGTTCAAGCGCGCGATATATTGCTTGATGCATATGAAAATGCTGATTTGCCGTTTGATGAGATTGTCGATGTGGTACAACCCCTGCGTTCTCTGAGTCATCCCCCTGTTTTTCAGATTATGTTTGATTATTTGAAGAGTCCGGGACAAGCATTGCAACTGGATGGGTTAGCAGCAGAAGTACAATTTATCCATTCTGGTACTGCTAAATATGATTTGACGTTATCGATAGAAGAATCCCCGAATTCACTACTCTGTCTGGTTGAATTTGATACCGATTTGTTTGATAACCTCACCATTACTCGCATGGTGAATCACTATGAGAAATTGTTGGATGCATTGTTAAGTGAACCTGAGCGTTCTGTCGCCAAATGTAGCATGTTGCCGCCAGAAGAGCTGGAAACACTGGCTCGCTTCTCCCGGCCAGCAGAACCTCTGCCGGTATTGGCGTTTATTTCAGTAGCTGAACGCATCAAGTCACAAGTGCGTAATAATCCAGATGCACGAGCTATTGTTTGGCGTGATCAACGTTTCACCTATGCTCAACTGGATGAGTACGCGCAATGCCTGCTCGCGAAGATGCGCCAGTGTGGCGTTGGGCCGGGTAGCCGGGTTGCCGTATTGATGAGCTACCGGCCAGAAATTGTCATCTCTTTTTACGCTATTCTCTCTGCCGGTGCGGTTTATGTGCCGTTGTCCCCCTCTGATCCCCGCTTCGCCGATAAGATAAATGATGCACAGCCAGTACTGATCCTCACCAGTGAACAGGATGCTATTGGTTTGCTTGATTTTCGTGCCATTGTGCTGGAAGTTGATAGGCTGTTTCGTCAACCAGCGCCGCCGGATGTGCAGCCAATCTGGTCAGTTCAGGAGAGTGATTCAGCCTATGTTATTTATACTTCTGGTTCAACCGGTAATCCAAAAGGAGTAGAGGTAAGCCACGGTAGTCTGCATGCATCGTTCCATGCCTGGTGCCATGACTATCGTTTCACCCAACCCGGGGAGCCGGTATCACTACAACTTGCTGCACCGATTTTCGATCTCAGTATAGGGGATTTCAGTCGTACTCTGGGCTGTGGTGGATGCTTGGTTATGTGTCCGCGTGAGTGGTTGCTAGATGCAGCTGAAATGCACCGCTTAATGATGAGCGAAGGCGTGACCTTCGGTGATTTTCCTCCTGTGGTACTGCGTCAATTAATTCAGTTCTGTCAGGATAATGGGGAACGTCTGGATGGATTATCAACACTGGTATGTGGGGCTGATGTCTGGTTTGGTCATGAGCTGCACGCAGCACAAGCGCTGTGCCGCCCAGACGCGCGTATTCTGGGTTCTTACGGTGTAACTGAAGCAACCATTGATAGCACTGTTTTTGATCCGGAAACACATCCATTGGAGGCCGGGCGAGTAATTCCATTAGGTAGGCCGCTGGCTAGCTGTGAGCTATTCATTGTTGATAAACACCTGCAACAAGTGCCGATTGGCATTAGTGGTGAATTGTTGATTGCAGGTGTTACCGTAGCAAAAGGATATCTCAATAATCCTCAACTCACGGCAGAGAAATTTATTACCGGCAAATTCGATAACCAAGGCCGTTTTGTGGCAGACAGTTTTGTGGCAGACAATAACAATAATAGTAGTACGCGATTCTATCGCACCTCGGACATTTGTTGTTTCCTGGCTGACGGTACTATTGATTTCATGGGACGCAGTGATCATCAGGTTAAAATTCGCGGTTTTCGCGTCGAGTTAGGCGAGGTGGAGAGCGCGCTATTGGAACACGCAGATGTGCGCCAGTGCGCGGTTGTCGCCTGTAATGACAGTACAAATAATAAAGTGTTGGTCGCCTATGTTGTGTCATCGGCTGATACTGACAAGTTACGTGGTTATTTGTCCCTGCGGCTACCCGAACATATGATGCCGCGTGCTTTCGTGTTTCTCGATAAATTACCAACTACCCCCAATGGGAAGGTTGATCGCAAGCGCTTGCAGGTTCCAGATTTTTCGCTACCAGAAAATCAGGAATCTATGACAGAACCGGCTAACGCTCGTGAAGAACAATTGCTGGCATTATGGAGAACGGCATTAGGGGTTCAGGTCATCGGTACGGAAGATAATTTCTTCTATTGTGGTGGCAATTCATTAATTGCTGCCAATCTGATTACGCAGATCAATAAGACATTTGGTGTTCAGCTTAAACTTTCCGCTATTTTCAATCATCCAACTATCGCCGGGTTGGCCTCGTTACTGGACGGTATTGAAAAGGATAGCGTTGAAAAGAGCAGTACGAAACAGAGTGTTGCTGTGCAGCACGTTTCGCAGGCCAGTGATTTACTCTCATTCGGCCAGCGCAGTTTGTGGTTGATTGCCATGCAACGGCCGGATGATTGCAGTTACAACGTACCTGTCACATGGCGTCTGCATGGTAATCTGCATTTTAATGCGTTAATGCAGGCGCTGAATGATGTAGTGCAACGTCATGATGTATTGCGTACCACATTCTCCAGTCAAGTCAGCAAAGTAAACAAGCCGGATGGAACATCCAGTTTTGAACCCAGTTATCAGGTTGCGCCTGAATTAACGCTAACCCTGCGCCAACAGAATATCTCCGGCGGCGAATCTGCGCTGGCATCGAAGTTGCGAGAAGAAATGATGGCAAGTTTCGATCTCGCCAATGGACCACTCATCCGTGCAGTACTGTTTACATTGTCTCCGCAAGAGCATGTGCTTTGTATTACTCTGCATCACATTATTTCCGATGGCCGCTCGCTGGCAATACTTTTTGATGAGTTACGGCACTGCTATCAGGCACGTCTGGCCGGTAAAGCACCCATGCTACCCGTGTTGGCAGCAAACTATGGGCATTTCATTACCTGGCAGCGCACTCGACTGACTGAACCGGCGGTACAGCAACAGATTCATTTCTGGCGTCAACAATTGGCGGATGCGCCAGCTACTCTGATACTGAATGAGATGGCTGCACCAACTGACGAAGCGGCTGCAATAAGTTGTGTTGTTCCCCAAGTGTATGTTGAAGGTGTAGAGAAATTGGCTCGCGAGCAAAACTGTACACCGTTTATGGTCTGGTTGAGTTTATTTGCACTCCTGCTGCGCCAGCAAAGTAATGAGCAGGATCTTATAGTCGGAACACCGGTGTCGCTGCGCACCATACCTGCATGGGATGCGCTGATTGGCTACTTTGCTAACACTTTGCCAGTACGTATCAATAGCCGTGAGTTACACACTTTTCAGCAACTCTTAATGCATACGCGACAGGTTAGTCTCGACATCCTTGAAAATCGTGATTTACCGTTCGATTATTTGGTACAAACACTTAATTTGCCACGTGTGGCGGGTAAAAATCCTGCTTTCCAAACTATTTTCTCCTGTGAACTGGATCAACCAAACGATGCAACATTAGGAGACATGAAGGTTTCAGACGTTGAGTTGGGGGACTATCGCGCCAAAATTGATTTGGAGCTGGCTATTAATCGTGTAAATGGTCAGGTTTACGCTCATTTTATGGCAATGCCGGGGGGATTATCTGCCGCCACTCTAGGACGGATGAGTGAGTATTTACTGGCTATTTTGCCACAACTCATTGAAAAACCAGATATTGCATTGGCGGATTTGTTGACGGTTAATGCTGGCCGTAGTACTCAACCAGAACTCATGGCTGATAAGCCACAGGGATTGTTTCAGTTGTTTCAACAGAACCTGTCCCGGTATGGCGGACATGTGGCACTGGAAAGTGATGAATTAAGTCTGAGTTATCAGCAGCTTGATACATTGACCGCATATGTAGCGCAGCAACTTCAACAAGTAGATGTAAGCCGAGGTGATCGAGTTGGCATTCTGATGGGGCACCATCCACATAATGTCACGGCAATGCTGGCAATTAACCGGATTGGTGCGGTGTTTGTGCCATTGGCTCCTGATAACGCCGAACCAGCAAATCGGTATGTGATTGATAATGCGGAAGTAAAAGCGATATTGTGCCGAAATGAAACAGCGCCTCTGTGCCAGCGTCTTGGTCTGGCGGCAATTAATATCGATGAGTTAGATATAGCCAATGCACCCTATATGACTATGGCGGCGATCTGTCAGCCGGATGATTGTGCTTACGTTATTTACACTTCTGGATCAACGGGTAAACCGAAAGGTGTTGCTGTCACCCACCGCAGTGTCTGCCATAACATTCTGGCAATCCGCGATGAGCTGAGGCTTGAACCTTCTTCTCGCATAGTGCAGTACTCCTCGCCCGTGTTTGATGTGATGTTGGGAGAAATTTTTCCAGCGCTTGTAGCGGGTGCTTGTGTGGTCTTCGGTAAGAAACAGCAACTGTTGCCTGGCAGTGATCTGACAGAGTGGCTGGCACATAAACAGATTACGCATATGTGGATTGTACCTTCCGCGTTGACGATAGTGCCGTTAGTACCGCTGCCTAATCTCCAGGTGCTTATCGTAACCGGTGAACCTTGTATGCCCGAAGTCGCCCAACGCTGGTCTGTAGGGCGTAGGCTGATGAATGGATACGGCCCTACTGAATGTGCGATTGTGGTATCCCTTACCGATTATCATGCCGAAGGACAAAATCTAGTGCTGCGTCCAATGGGCGATGTTCGCTTCCATCTGCTTGATGAACAGAGAAAGCCCGTGGCACCGGGGGAAATGGGTGAACTTTATTTAGCGGGAACCTGTGTTGCACAGGGCTATCTGGGTATGGATGAAAAAACCGCTGAGGTGTTTTTACCCGATAGCTTTGCACCACAATTAAAAGCTCGTATGTACCGTACCGGCGACATGGTGCGCCAACGCATGGATGGCGCACTGGAGTTTGTTGGTCGGGTTGACCGTCAGGTAAAAATCCGTGGTCACCGAATTGAACTGAATGCTGTGCGTGCCGCCCTAAGTGCGTTACCGGGTGTACGTCAGGCCGAAGCGCTGGCGATCACCGATAGCAAAGGGAATAAAGAGTTGGCGGGATACATTGTCGGCGAAACCAGCCGCAGTGAGATCCTGAGCGAATTACGCCAACAGGTTAATGAAGTGATGGTGCCGACAGCGCTGTTCTTCCTTGATGCTCTGCCTACCGGTATTACGGGAAAAATCGATCTGAAAGCGTTGGCTGAAATGAAACTGACACGTGCCGGTCAGCATCAATCTTCTCCTTTGCCAGCCAAAGTTGTGTCATCACTCAGTCGCGTTGAAGCTATCTGGCGTGAACTGCTGGAGAGGGATGAGATCGGTTATGACGAAAACTTTTTCGATGCTGGCGGCCACTCACTACGGGTTATGGCGCTATTCCAGCAATTGAATGAGGCGTTTGGTGGAGGCTTGTCTGTGACCGATATTTTCGCTCATCCCACCATTCGACAACAGGCTCAACTACTGGATGCGCTGTCGCAGCAAAAAACACCTGTTGCAGCCACACCGCTGATAGTCACTGAAAAGAGAGCAAGACCAACGTTGGATGTTTCGACTCTGGATAGCAATGCTATTGCAATTATTGGTATGACGGGCCGCTTCCCACAAGCGCCAGATCTCGACACTTTTTGGCAGAGGTTGTTGGCGGGTTACGATGCTAGTGTGGAGTTGTCTGACGAGGAATTGTTACAACGTGGCGTCGATCCAGCGCTGTTAAGTCACCCACAGTTTGTCAGACGCGCACGTTTGCTGGAGAGGTGTGCGGAGTTTGATGCACGTTTCTTTGGTTATTCATCACGTGAAGCGCAGGTGATGGACCCGCAACAGCGGTTGTTTCTTGAAATGGCATGGGAAACGCTGGAACTATCTGGCTATGGCAATGATAGTACACCGCGTTCAGTGGGAGTCTTTGGTAGCAGTGGCTTCAATTATTACCTGCTGGAAAACGTCATGCCAAATAAAGACCGGATGCACCTCGACCCCGGTCAGTGGCAAATAGGTAATGACAAGGATTTTATCGCTACACGTACTGCTTACAAGCTGAACCTTAGCGGACCGGCTGTCAGTATTGGCACCGCCTGTTCGTCATCACTCACCGCTATTCACTTTGCCTGCGAAAGCCTACGGCGTGGTGAATGTGGTATGGCATTGGCAGGTGCTGTAGCGCTGGACCCGCAACAGGTTGGCTTTGTCCATGTCAGTGGTGGAATTATGTCTCCAGATGGCCTTTGCCGACCATTTGATGCGGCGGCCAACGGTACAGCCAGCGGCAGCGGCGGTGGGATGATATTACTAAAACGTCTGTCCGCTGCTTTGGAGGATGGCGATACCATCCATGCGGTAATTAAAGGTTCTGCTGTCAATAATGATGGTGCACAGAAGGTGAGTTACACGGCACCAAGTATTGACGGTCAATCTTCAGTGATCAAAGACGCGCTGCGTAATGCCGGGGTATCGCCTGCCAGCATCAGTTATATCGAAGCACATGGTACGGCGACCTCTTTAGGCGATCCAGTAGAAATACGTGCGCTGACTCAGGCTTTCCTGGAGCAATCTGATGGTGAAGTATTACCTGTAGGGAGTTGTGCAATAGGTTCTGTGAAAGGAAATATAGGACATATTGATGCGGCTGCCGGTATAGCCGGTGTAATCAAAACCGTGTTGGCGCTACGTCACCAGACTTTGCCGCCAAGTATTCACTATCATCAAACCAATCCTGCAATCCACTTCGAACAGACCCCGTTTTCTGTAATCAATACAGCATGCCCGTGGCCGCAAACAAGTAAGCCACGTCGTGCCGGTGTAAGTTCTTTCGGCATTGGTGGCACTAACGCGCACCTTATTCTGGAAGAAGCTCCGCGCCAGCAAGATGTCCGTATATTAGATGACGAGCTCTGGCATCTGCTGCCGATTTCAGCGAAAACGCCACAAGCGTTAATTCAGCAAGTGGAACGCTTGGCAGTCGCACTGACTACCGGTAATGAGCCATTGGCGGATATTGCCGGGACTTTGCAACAAGGACGCAGCGCTTTCAGTGAGCGTGCTTTTGTTGTGGGAAGAGATCGGGAGCAATTAATTAATCAACTACGCCGACTATCACCACAGACTAAGACTATGAGTCGCAAACAACAGCCTCGATCGGTGATTTTTATGTTTCCGGGACAAGGCAGTCAGTCTATTGAAATGGGTCAATCGCTCTATCTGCGTGATGGTGTATTCCGCCAGCAATTTGATCGCTGTGCCGAACTGCTACAGCCACACATCAAACTGGATATCAGGCAGTTAATTTATCCGCAATCGGAACGCGACAATGCTGTCAGCCGGTTAAATGCTACACGTTATACTCAGCCTGCGCTGTTCACTGTTGAGTATGCACTGGCCTGCCAGCTACAAGCTTGGGGTATTACCCCCCAAGCAATGATTGGTCATAGCCTCGGTGAACTGGTTGCGGCCTGTGTAGGGGGTATGCTTGAACTGGAAGATACACTGGCATTGGTAGCAAATCGAGCTGCAATCATGCAGCGCCAGCCCACAGGGGCAATGCTGGCGGTACAGGCATCATCTGAACGTATGGTTTCGCTGGCACCAGAGTGTGAATTTGCAGCGCTCAACGGGCCTGAACAGTGCGTGATAACTGGCAGCCATGACAATATTGCGATACTGGAAGAGCAATGCAACAAGGCAGGTATTTCTTGCCGGCGACTAACGACATCACATGCATTTCATAGTTCATTGATGGATGCTGCCGCACAACAGATGCGGGAATTCAGCGCAGGCTTCACGCTACAATCCAGTACCATTCCGATAATATCCAATATCAGTGGTAGTTGGTTCAGTGAACAAGATCGCGATAATTCTGGTTATTGGGGAGATCATCTGCGTCGGCCAGTACGCTTTTATGATGGTATTCTTACGTTGCTGAACCATTATGACAATCCAATCCTGCTTGAAGTCGGTCCAGGGCGTGCACTGAGCAGCATGCTGAAAGATCTACAGCAGAAAGGCCAGGCTCAGATACTAACCACGATGCGCCATACTCACCAGCAGAAACTGGATGAAGAGGTATTGTTCAATGCTGTCGGGCAGTTATGGCAGCAAGGTGTCGCTATCGATTGGGCTGCATTTAGTCATTCACACAAATTACATCGGGTTATGCTGCCAGTGCATCCCCTCCAACGCCAACATCTCTGGTTGGAACATCCTGTCACTACATCAGCCACGGTTATAAGTACACAACAGAGAAAACTACCGATTTTCACACAGTTATCGGATAGAGAGGGGGTCACACAATTTACTTGTAAGCTAGATGATAATGTCTGGTTTATTGATGAACATCGCATTTTCGCAGGGCAAGGTGTATTACCGGGCACAGGTTGTCTGGAATTAGTGCGTCGTACTTTTAACGAATTGCAACCCGGTGGCACAGCTACTTTCAGTGAAGTTTACTTCCCCTCACCATTGGTACTATCGTCAGGTGTTGAGCGTCAGATACGCATCAGCTTGACCGCCATTGATCGCAGCTTTGCCTTTACGCTGGAGTCTCGCGACGATGGTAATGACATGTGGCAACTCCATGCAAACGGCAATATTACTGCCATATGCTCTCCACCAGCAGAGATTGTTTCACCTTATGAGCTACGTCGGAATTTGCAGCTTGAAGAAGTTGCAGAGGCGCCGGAGCGTTTCAATCAGGCATTTGCTGACTATGGACCGCGTTGGCAATGCATTGCAGGTGTGTGGATGGGTGATCGCTGTGCGTTGGCGCAGTTGCGACTCAACCAGGCATTTATCGATGATTTGCCTGATATTGCATTACATCCGGCTTTACTCGACTTGGGCACGGTGTTCCTACATGCCTGTCTGTTGCCGGGTGATGCTTCAATACCATTCCATTACGGTTCGCTGACGCTGCACCAGCCATTATGTGCCGAATTTTACAGTCTGGCGGTTGAAACGGCTCCACGGACTTATGACATAACGCTATTTAGTTGGGACGAGAGCCAGAATTGCAAGCAGGTGCTGGTTGAAATCCACGGTTACAATTTACGCCAGTTCAATTCCTTACCATTCCAGCCAGCAAGTGAGTCGAATGTAGTACGGTGGTGTCGTTACCCTCGATGGTTACCGAAGCCTCTAGGTGAAGCAAAACAGAATCGTGCGCCGTGGTTGATTTTTGGTGCCCAAGCCGCTGAACTGAGTGATTTATGGCAAGCAGCAGCGCCCGGCAGTATCGTTGTTGAAGATGCTGATGAATTTCTGCAACAGAGTACCTACCGCTTTCGTTTGCGTAAGGATCAGCCCGAAGATTATCAACGGCTGATAGATTGCCTGATACAGCAACAAATGCTACCAGAACGTATCATCTGGTGCTGGACTGCGGCAGGGATTTCTCAACCAGAGGCCGCGTTTGAACAACTGGCGGCTGCAATTAAAGCGCTTACCGGTCATCACAGGGTTTTTAATATTACCCTAATTTCCCGTGGGTTACAGGCAGCCAGAGTGTTGGAAGCCTGTAATGCCGCACCCGCGCTTGGTTTGCTCGGAATATTGGCGGCCGAGTATCCGGGGTGTTCTGCACGTCATATCGATCTGGATGATGACACTTTTGCTACATATCAATCGCTGATTGCGGAACTGTATACGGATATGCAACCGGAAGAAGCAGCAGAAGGAATACCGGTTACCAGCATTACGCTTAAGCAAGGTGAGCGTGAATTGCAGACATTGACTGAACTTGATGAGATCCCGCACCAGCAAATTCTGCGTGATGGCGGTGTTTATCTAATTACTGGTGGGCTGGGAGGTATCGGTCAGTCACTGGCGCGTCACATCAGCAATAAATGCAGTAAGGTTAAACTCGGTATTTTGAGCCGCCGGGGAACTAATGCGGCAAGTGAAGCTTTACTCGATGTGTTACAGAAATCTGGTGCTGAAGTCATGATGTTGTGCGCTGATGTTGCTGACGGTGTGGCATTAAATGAAGCACTGGCACAGATGCGAGCAAGATTTGGTGCTATCAACGGTGTGATTCATTCAGCAGGTATTGAAGCCAGTGGATTGCTGGAGCATGGCACGTCGCAGGACTGGCGGCATGTGATGGCGGCAAAAGTCAGTGGTACACAGCAACTGATGACGGCGATGAGTCAGGACTCTGTCGACTTTGTTCTGTTGTGCTCTTCACTTGCCTCATTGGTAGGTGGAATGGGTCAGGCAGACTATGCGGCGGCGAACCGTTATCTTGATGCCGTGGCACACTACTGGCGACAGCAGGCTATACCGGTAACGTCAGTTAATTGGGATACCTGGGCAGAAGTGGGAATGGCCGTGGATTATGCTGCACGCCGTCAAGAAAGTGTGATTGGTCTCAGTAATCAAGAGGGCTGCGCTATTTTCGATCTGGCTATCGCCGGAATGGAAGCACAGATCGTTGTCAGTAAATTTACTCCTGTTCGGCGCACACAATTACAGGATTTATCAGTGATATCTGATTCCGCCAGCCCAGAGGAAGCAGTTCGTCAATTGTGGTATGAGTTACTAGGTGAAGAGACGATTAACCTGGAAGATGATTTCTTCGAACTGGGCGGTCATTCACTGTTGGCAACACAGATGATCTCCCGTTTGCGTGACCATTTCCAGTACTGTCTGACGCTGGCGGAGTTTCTCGAACAGCCGACAATGGCACGTGTTGTCCGTTCACTATCTGACGATAAAAAGAGCCTGGCTCCTGAGAATGCCCACATCCGCTACTGCCTGGTGCCAATTAATCACGGCGGTAATGGTAATTATTCACCCTTCTTTTGTGTGCCGGGTATGGGTGGCAATGTTACCCAATTTATGCCCCTGGCCGCGGCATTACCACGAGAACTGCCATTTATCGGTATGCAATATTTGGGACTTGATGGAAAAACTGCGCCGCACCAATCGGTGGCAGAGATAGCAACACATTATATTGCCTGTTTGCGATCGGTTCAGCAGCAGGGACCATATCATATCGGCGGTCATTCATTAGGTGGAAAAGTAGCTTATGAAATGGCACGGCAGCTTCATGCTGAAGGAGAAAGCATCGGTTCTCTAGTGCTACTCGACTCTGCCGCGCCACCCTATGCACCAGTTCCGTATCAGGAAGATGCTGATATTGCCAAAGTTATTCTTGGTATTTTTGCCTACTACACTGACCGACTGGAAATGATCGACAGCTTGGATGACGATGAAATGCGTGCATTACCCCGCGAGGCGTTACTAAGCTATATCAAAGAGCAGCTAAAACGTTTCTCGTTGATTCAGGCGCAGAATGATATGGGCTCAATTAACGGATTGTTCAATGTCTATCGGGCTGCGTCGGATATGTCACCGAAATATCGTCCAATACCCGTACAGTTGCCAATTCCTATGCTGTTAGTAAAAGCGGTAGAACCCTTACCGAAAGGGGTTGTTGTGCCGGAGATCCGGGAGACCAATGCCTGGGGTTGGGAGAAGTTCTCCAGCCTTCCCATTCGTATCGCAGAAGTGCCGGGGAATCATTATAGCTGTCTGATGGAAGAGCACGTAGCACATGTATCGCAGGCGATAATCCATCACTTTCCGTCAATAATAAAAGGAGGACAGGTATGAGTGATTCTTCCCCAACGGTTCACCTTCCTGAAAACCGCCAGCATAAACGCCGATTGGCCGTGATCCTAATGACATTGGCTGTGGATGCTTTGGGTATCGGGATTGTACTCCCGGTTTTACCCGATCTGTTGCGGGAGATTGCCCCTCAACCACCGGAAGCGGGTGTGCCGTTAATCGGGTTATTTGTCTCACTATATGCTTTTGCACAGTTCCTTTTCGCCCCGTTGTTAGGGGCGCTTAGCGACGCTTGGGGAAGGCGGCCGGTATTACTTTCAACACTGTTTGGCACAGCGCTGAGCTATACGCTGGTGGCGACAGCACCGTCATTAGGATGGCTGGTGGCCGGTATATTTCTTTCAGGCTCCACTGCCGCCAGTACTTCCGCTGCATCAGCTTACGTAGCAGATGTGACACCAGAAGCACAGCGGGCAGCGCGTTTCGGTCTGGTCAGCGGTGTTCTTGGCTTCGGCATGGTTGCCGGGCCAGCCTTCGGAGGGCTATTGGGCATGATTGCACCGCGCCTTCCGTTTGTGATTGCTGGCTCACTGGCAGCCGTGAACGCTATTGCCGCTATGTTCGTTCTGAACGAAAGTCTGACCAAGGAGAACCGGCGTTCGTTCGACTGGCGCCGTGCCAACCCTTTGGGCAGCCTGAAACTACTGGCGACGGATGGGGTACTGAGACGACTGGTTTATGCTTCGGCTCTTGGCATGGTGGCTTATGGCATTTTTCTGGCCTGTTTTGTCTTACTCAATGAAATGCGTTTGGGCTGGGGACCACGTGAAAACGGTCTGGCTCTCACCGGGCTCGGCGTCGGGATCATCATAACGCAAACTTGGTTGCTAAAAATGTTCGTGGCGCACTGTAACGAATACCGCACAGCGATCATCGGTTACGGACTCTATATGTTGGCGTTTATCGCTTATAGCCTGGCGGTATCACCACTTATTGTTGCTGGTGCAATTGCTTTACATGCACTGGCGTTGATCAGCGATTCAACGCTTCGTGCTTTGATTTCATTGCGTGCAGGCAATGAGCGACAAGGGGAATATCTGGGAGCACAGAACTGTATGTTGGGTCTGGCTATCACTGCTTCACCGCTGTTGGGGGCGTTATTGCTGCATTTTTCATCTCGCCAGGGACAATCTCTCTATTTTCAAGGGCTTCCCTTTGTTATTGCTGTCGTTGTTTGCTTCTGCGCCATATTGATTTTGCTGCGTGGTTCTCAGGCAGACATCACATTACGCAATTTATATAAATAAAAATATCACCAGCCTGTGAGGATTAATTATGAAACAACATCAAGGGAGCTATTACCCCCTGACCGCAGCACAGCAGGAAATTTGGCTGGCTGAACAATTAAATGTAAGCGCAGGAATTTATAACACTGGTTGTTATATTGATATTTCAGGCGCTATCGATATTGAGACACTTAACTCGGCATTGTCCCAATTGATAGATGAAGCTGAATGTTTACGAGTGGTGGTTGTACCGCACCCACAAGAACTACAACAACAGATTGTTACCAACCTGCAATGGAAATGTCCGCTTATTGATTTATCTAACCATGTGGATGCGGTAACAGAAGCTGAAATCTGGATGAAGGCTGAATTGGTGCAGCCGATGGAGTTAACACAGGGGCCGTTGTTTGGTTTTGCGCTGCTAAAAATCAGTGATGACCACTATTTTTTGTTTATCCGTGTCCATCATCTGGCTAGTGATGCTTTTGGCACTACACTGCTGATTCAGCGGCTTGCTGAACTGTATACCCAGAAATTGACTGGCGCTGCTGAGCTGGAAAATCCTTTCGGGCCTCTTAGTGATCTGTTGGCTTTTGATGAAGAGTACCGCCGCTCGGAAAATTTTCAACATGACCGTCAGTGGTGGTCACAGTATATGGCAGGCCGAAGTGAGCCACAGAGCCTTGCCGTAGGGGCGAAACCCGGTCAGTTTGCCGACTTGGGTTCGTTCAGTTGCACTCAGTGTGAAATCCCGGCAAAGGTCAATGATATTCTGCGTACTCTGAGTGAAGAGAGTGGAAGTAGTATGGCTCAAATTATTATTGCAATCGTTGCTTCCTGGATTTCTCGTATGACCGATAAGCAGGATATTACTTTGGGTATGCCAGTAACTGCGCGTTCAGGGCGTATGTTACGTAGTATTCCAGGTATGGTATCCAATGTATTACCTCTGCGTCTGACAATAGATCCTGCTCATTCCATAGGTGACATTAGTAAGCAGGTCAGCCAAGAAATCCGCCAGTTACTCAAACATCAGCAGTATCGTTCTGAAGATATCTATCGTGATTTACAGCGAAATGGTTCTGCCCCCCGCTTGTTTGCCCAGAATATCAATGTGATGCTGTTTAACAGCAATGTGAGCTTTGCGGGTAATTTTGGGCGTACCAAAAATTTGTCCAGTGGACCGGTAGAGGACCTCACTGTAACCATTTATTATCATGGCGAAGGCGACAGTTTGCAGTTTACGCTCGATACCAATGATAACCTCTACACTCCCCACGATATTAACCTTCAAAAATCTCTTTTTCAGCATTTCATCACTGAATTGCTGGCGGATATATCACGTCCCATTGGTGAACTAACATTGCCAGGTTGGCACATAGGAGGCAGCCTATTACCTGCACGGCGCACAGTATTAAATGAGGAAACTCTGACCTCGCGCTTTGAACAACAAACAATTGCAAAGCCAGATAGTGTGGCGCTGACTTATCGGCAGGAGAATATTAGTTATACGGTATTGAACCAACGTGCTAACCAACTGGCGCGCTATCTGGTATCACGGCAAATAGGCCCGGAACAACGTGTTATGGTCTGCTTACCTCGTTCTATTGAGATGATGGTGACACTGCTGGCTATCATCAAGGCTGGTGCTGCTTACGTGCCAGTGGAGGCGGATTATCCGCAAAGTCGTCTTGATTTTATGATTGACGATGCAGAACCTGCTTGTGTGATCACCACCAGTGAAATTGCGCAACGCCTGACAACCAATACCCCCATGGTATTGCTAGATGATCCCAAATTGATCACCCATCTGGAAATGCAAAGTGTTGCTGATCTGTCTGACAAAGAGCGCTTGCAACCGCTGATTTCAGCACATCCTGCCTATATCATTTACACTTCTGGCTCCACCGGTGTGCCCAAAGGCGTAGTAGTGACTCATCATAATGTGATGCGTTTGCTACAAAGTACTCAGCGCTGGTTTAATTTCTCTGAAACTGATTGTTGGACAATGTTTCACTCTTATGCTTTTGATTTTGCTGTCTGGGAGTGTTGGGGAGCATTGTTGAATGGCGGAAGATTGGTGATCGTTCCCTGGGAAGTCAGCCGTTCACCTACAGATTTTTTGCAGCTTTTGGTTAGCGAAAAAGTGACGGTGTTAAATCAGACACCTTCAGCGTTTCAGGCGCTGATCCATGCTGATCGCGAAGCCCCTGAGCTTGGGCAGAGTTTGGTGCTACGCACGGTGATTTTTGGCGGAGAAGCGCTGAATGCGCATATTCTGGAGGAGTGGTATCAAAGGCACGATGACAACGCACCTCAGTTGATCAACATGTATGGTATTACTGAAACCACTGTACATGTGACCTATTTCCCTCTTTCACGTGAAGTCGTTGCTCAGCCTGCTTCAAGTCTTATTGGTGAACCTATTGATGATCTCGGTATTTATATTCTTGATGAGGCTCAGTGCCCGGTTCCGGTAGGTTTTGTGGGTGAGATATATGTGGGCGGTGCAGGGGTAACGTGTGGTTATCTGAATCGTCCTGAACTCATTGCTGAACGCTTTATTGCTGATCCTTTTATCGGCACAGATGCGCGTATGTATCGCACGGGTGACCTGGCAAGATTGCGTCGGGATGGGGTATTGGACTTCCTTGGCCGTACTGATGATCAGGTTAAAATCCGCGGTTTCCGTATTGAATTGGGCGAGGTGGCGGCAGCGTTAAATGCGCGCCCTGATATCGTGCAGTCTGAGGTCATTGTGCGTGAAGATGAAGGTCAACAGAAGCGGTTGGTGGGTTATGTCATTGCTCATAAAGGTATTACGCTTGAACCACAGTTAATACGGTCCAGTCTGACCACATGCTTGCCGGAAGCGATGATTCCAGCGGCAATAGTGCAGCTTGATCACTTCCCGTTGACCATTAACGGAAAGTTAGATCGTAAAGCGTTACCGAAACCCACGTGGAACAGTGTAGTAGTCAATGAAAGTGGTGCCTCCAGCCCACAAGAACTCTCGCTTTGTCGTCTGTTTGCCGAGTTATTGGGATTAGAAAATATCTCTCCAGAGGATAATTTCTTTGAGCTCGGCGGCGAATCTTTAGTTGCAATGCGGGTAATAGCAAGAGTGCGTAGTGACTTCGGCGTTGAAATAACGTTACGCGATCTATTTAACGCACCGAGGGTCCGTCAACTGGCGCAACGATTAAACGTTTTGCAGCAGGAAAATGAAGTCATCAGCCAGACCTAAATTTTTAACGCGATTATGCTGGCAAGTAAATAAAACAGAGGACAAAACATAATGAACCGAATAGATGAGTTAACCGCAGAACTTCTTAGCTCAATGAATCAGTATGACCTTAAACGACTGGATAATATTTTTTCTGAAGATATTTCACTTTATTATCCGGGCCTTCCACCAATGGTAGGTAAAAAGATGTCGATTATTTTTCTCAAGAAACTTTTCTCAAATTTTGAATATTTACATTTTAGGCAAACTGGTTTCATTGCTAGTAATAGCCAGGCTTGCGTTATTTGGGAAAATGAAGGGCGTCGTAAAAATAGTGATATTTATAGCAATATGGGCGTAACATTAATAGAAATTATGGACGACAAAATAGTTCTCCTCAGCGATTACTTTAAATTTGAAGTGCCTCATTAAGTAGGATATCGCTGTAATAAAAATTTGGAGCACTCTGGATATTGTATTTGGTTTAGATATTATCGCTACTCTCTTGTTTTATTAGTATTAGTCTGGCTTGCAAGGAGAAGGTGAAACAGCGGCTATAAGCTGTTTCACCTTTAGTAACAGTTGCCACATGTAATAACATGGATGATTGAGTGTAACCGTTTCATGCAAAGATAACCACAACCATTCTATTTTATTCCGTCAGAGAGAATAAGATTAATATCGATCAATACCGCTGCATCTTTGTATAATTATCATAAACATGTACATTTTCCCACTGATGTGTATCTTCAAGTTGATACTCATTAAGTTTTCGGCTTTGTGCATGAGTTAATAAATTCAATAACCAGGGGTGTTCCTGAAAAGCCTGCAAAATAATACTCCCTTGATATCTTCCTCAGTTGGTATAGAGAAGCTGATCGCTATTTCTGACATTATTCGTTTCCAGAATTAACCTGCTTAACAACCATAAACAGTTGGCTTTCATATAAAATTGCCAATTTCCCCTCAAATTGATATTTATCCACCAGCATTTTTAATCTTTCGATAAATAACTCACCGTGAACAGCTAAAGCACGTTGCACTTGAGTCGATGAACGACTCATCCCGATAAAAGCTTCGCTAGGAATAGGCATACTCCAATGGGTATTGAGTGTAATACGGAGGGCATTTTCATGCAGGAATACCGTATTCAATTCCTGCGCATAGTCAAAATCCCGATAGTGACGGCTATAGTTAGGGCTTAATTCTTCCAGCAGATTTTCATACTCATTCAGAAATTCACTATGCCGGTAATCTCGGTTATTTTGCAGGATCGCTATGATGCCATTATCCGCCAAACTGTTTCTGACCAGATTTAATACCGTTACCCGATCCATCCATTGAAAAGATTGTGCTGCCATGATCAGGTCAAGATTACCTACATTGGCGAGATGCTGTTCAGCACTGCCATGTAACCAACTGACCCATGGCAGTTTCTGTTTACCGGTGTCGATCATATCCTGCGAAATATCAATGGCAGTGTAGTGGTGTTGCTGACCAAGCAGATTTGCCAGCCCCCCGAGAGCAATGCCGGTTCCAGCACCAATATCGACAACAGACAGTGCCCTGTCTTTAGGCAGCCAGTGGCAAATTTCACGGAAAAGTGCCTGCGGGTAACGAGGGCGGTAGCGATCATAACCTTTAGCCAAACCATCAAATTTTTCTTTATGCTGTGTCATATTATCCTCTGCTCCTTCTCTTTGAGTGATGGAGTTTCGGGCAATTGATTAAAAATGTAATTGAGACAAACTCAGTAAACCGGTTTTCAAACAGATGAAGAGCCAGTTGAGCTGGCTCAGTGTACATGTATTCAGCGGCCTCTTGCCACGTTTATTCAGAAACCTAAGCTATCCAGTAGATCATCAACCTGAGCCTGATTAGCAATAACGCCCACGCCGTTTTGGTTCACCTGCGGACCATTTAGTAAGCTGTCAGCCTCTTTCTTAGTTTTCGCCATCTGGTCAGCCGGTATGTTTTCCATTAATACCATCACCAACTGTTTTTCTATTTCCTGAATAACATCCATCATCCGCTTGATAACTTGACCGGTAAGATCCTGAAAGTCTTGTGCCATCATGATCTCCAGCAGTTGAGCATTAGTGAAAGCAGTATGTTCAGGTACCGAATTGAGGTAATTCCGGGTATCCATAACCAACGAGCGTGCCACAGGCATCTCAACTGGGTTTTCAAACCACTCATCCCAACGTTTTTTCAGTAATATTGCCGATGACTCTAACTCATTCTGACGAGGTTGCGCCGCTTCAACGCAATTAAGCGCCCTTTCCGCCGCCTGCGCTGTCATCTGCACAACATAGTCCAGGCGTTCTCTCGCATCGGGTATTGCCTCAGCAGCTTGGGCAATGGTTTGATCCAATCCCAATTCACGTAAACTATCACGCAACATACGCGTAAGCTGGCCGATACGGCTGATAATTTCACTGGCACTAATGGTCTCATCCCTTGGCATGACTGGATTTACACTCATTATGTCTCCTTAGAGGCCCAGTTTTTCAAATATTTTGTTGAGCTTTTCTTCCAGAGTAGCTGCGGTAAAAGGTTTAACAACATAGCCACTGGCCCCGGCTTGTGCGGCTGCAATGATATTTTCTTTCTTCGCTTCTGCGGTCACCATCAAAACCGGTATCTTAGCCAATTGGGCATCTTCACGAATGATTTTTAGCAACTCTAAACCATCCATATTGGGCATATTCCAATCAGAGATGATAAAGTCAAATTGCGATGCACGAATCTTAGCCAGAGCTTCTGCCCCATCTTGAGCTTCTTCTACATTATTAAAGCCCAATTCTTTTAAAAGGTTACGAACGATGCGACGCATGGTTGAAAAATCATCAACCACCAAAAATCTCAGATCCTTATTCGCCATAAAAACTCCTTGAAATTATTTACCAGTCAGCACAGAGCCGCTTAAAAAATATTAAATTTATACCCGTTATCTTTCAAGTTGCCTCTTTGTTGGCTGCACTCGCTCACCCCAGTCACATAGTTTGCTATGCTCCCGGGGATTCACTCCCTTGCCGTCGCGATGCATCTTGAAATCTTTAGTGTATATCCGATAGCCGTTAAATACGGACAGCTTGCCCCGAGCTTATTTTTGCCAGCATTCTCTTGCTCATTTTAAGTATATCCATCACCTCATCTACCGCCCCCATTTGTATTGCCGCTCTTGGCATACCAAATACCACACAACTTGCTTCATCCTGCGCCAATGTGTACGCTCCCGCTTGCTTCATCTCTAGTAAACCCGCTGCGCCATCACTGCCCATGCCGGTCAGTAACACTCCGACAGCATTCTTCCCGGCAAATTTAGCAATTGATCGAAACAACACATCTACAGACGGACGATGACGATTAACAGCTGGTGCATCGGAGATCAGAACCTGGTAATCAGCACCATTACGACATAGTTCCATATGGCGATCACCCGGAGCAATGTAAGCATGCCCCGGCAAAATCCGTTCACCATTTTCAGCCTCTTTTACGGTAATTTGGCTAAGTTTATTCAGTCGTTCAGCAAAAGAACGGGTAAAACCAGGTGGCATATGTTGAGTAATAAGTAGTGCCGGGCTAGTGACAGGTAACGGTTGCAACAAATTCTTTATTGCTTCCGTTCCTCCAGTAGAAGCGCCTACTGCTATCAGTTTTTCACTGGATAACAAAGGTTTAAAACTTAAAGGAGCAGAACTTACGGGTGTGATTACTGGTACAGATAATTTAGCCTGTGCTGCTGTCCGTATTTTCTCCGCGATAAGTTCACTGTAAGCCAGCATGCCTTCACGAATACCCAATTGAGGTTTGGTTACAAAATCAACAGCACCAAGTTCCAATGCCCTTAATGTGATTTCAGAACCTTTGGCTGTTAGGGAAGAGATCATAACCACCGGCATTGGCCGTAAGCGCATTAATTTTTCCAGAAAATCAATACCATCCATGCGTGGCATTTCAACATCCAGTGTGAGTACTTGTGGATTATGCTTTTTAATTAGATCACGTGCTACCAGTGGATCTGGCGCACAAGCCACTACCTCCATATCCGGGTGACTATTGATGATCTCTCGCATGATTTGACGCATAAGCGCTGAATCATCGACACAAAGAACAGTTATTTTATTCATGACCTCTCCTTGCCCGGCCTACACCGTAAACGGTCTGTCCTTGCAAGTAGAATTCCCGGCTTATTTGAGTGACATTTTCAGAATGCCCTGCAAAGAGCAATCCATCGGGTTTTAACAAAGCAACAAAATGGCGCAGTATCCGTTCCTGCGTCTTTTTATCAAAATAAATCATAACATTACGGCAAAAGATGGCATCAAACTTCTCTTCAAATGGCCAATTGGGATCTAACAGGTTTAGATGCTGGAATGTCACCATGTCAGCAAGTTGGGGCCGGACACGAGCATAACCCTCATAAGATCCAATACCTTTAAAAAAGTAACGTTTTCTCTGTTGATCGGTCAGTTGACGCAACTCATCCAGTCGATAAACCCCTTTGCGTGCTTTTTCCAATACATGGGTATCAATATCACTGGCAATAATTTTTGCCCGGTGAAAGCGCTCCCCTAAGGCATCACTTAGCGTCATTGCAATCGAATATGGCTCTTCTCCTGTCGATGCCGCTGCACTCCATACCCGGTACGATCCATTTTTTTTACTTGCATGTTTAGCTAACAGAGGAAAATGATGAGCTTCCCTGAAAAACGCCGTCAGGTTAGTTGTCAATGCATTGATAAATTCCTGCCACTCCTCACTATTCATGTCATTTTCAAGAACGAACAGGTATTGCCCAAAATCACGTATTTCAAGGGTACGCAAACGCCGAATTAAACGGTTGTAAACCATCTCCCGTTTATGTGCAGCCAGCACAATACCCACACGTTGATATATGAGCTGGCAGATGCGCTCAAAATGCGCATCTGACATGGTGTAACGCTGAATCATGTGATGCAGTGGCGAAGATGGCAAACTTGTCACTGAAGCAATTAAATTTGATTTCATCTGGCCTCAGCGAGTCTGATTGACTGCCCCTTCACTATCCGCAGACTTCAGCGTCAGTGAAAGTTCATTTTCAAGCTTATTTTCTGAATTATTGGGTAACTCAAATTGTGCCACTATTTGCACCAAAATATCGGCCTGATCTTCAAGTGCCGCCGCCGCCGCCGCAGACTGTTCAACCAATGCCGCGTTCTGCTGAGTAACCTGATCCATCTGTGTAACAGCTTGTGCTACTTGATGAATTCCCCGGCTTTGTTCATCAGATGCCGCAGCAATTTCAGCCATCAGATCCGTGACCTGATTTACAGAAACGACCAATTCATTCATGGTCTTCCCTGCATGACTAACCAACTCGGAACCTTGGCTTACCCGCTGAACGGATTCACTAATTAATGTCTTAATCTCTTTCGCTGCTTCAGCACTTCGCTGAGCGAGATCCCTCACTTCACCAGCAACAACAGAGAAACCTCGGCCTTGTTCACCTGCCCGTGCGGCTTCTACTGCCGCATTCAATGCCAAGATGTTGGTCTGAAATGCAATACCATCAATGACGCTGATAATGGCACTGATTTTCTGTGAGCTATTGGCAATTGCATCCATTGTTTCCACAACATCCACTGTCAGTTCGCCCCCTTTAGAGGCTGTTTTCGATGCAGATACCGCCAATTCACTGGCCTGGCGAGCATTTTCCGCATTCTGACGCACAGTTGCAGTCAGTTGTTCCATACTGGCTGCCGTTTCTTCCAGTGATGCAGCTTGCTCTTCAGTGCGGGAAGAGAGATCGGTATTACCCTGAGTAATTTCCTGAATACCGTTATACATCAAGTTAGTATTCTCTTTTACCAAAGTAATGGAATTAACCAGTGAACGTTGCATTTCACGTAATTTTAGGAACACTTCACCAATTTCATCTTGAGTGAAAACAGAAACTTCTTTATTGAGTTTTCCTTCCGCAACATTCTGGAAGTGGCTACGCATATTGGCAAAAGGTCTGAGCAGATTCTTTTTCAACCACCAATGAGCCGCCCAGGCAACAACCAGTACCATTAATATCGCACCTGCAAACATGGCAACTGAAATTTGGTAATAAAGACGACCATCTTGAACGGCGGTTGTAATCTCCTCACCGATATATTGCATATAATGATTGAAATCAGATTCAAGTTGCTGCTGATACTTTTCTGTCGGCTGGTCTAAGAATGCATCATAATTACCACTTTCTAAAAAAACCGAGAGTTCTCTAAGGGCTTTGATATATTCCTTATAACTGGTTTCTACCGAGGCCAGCAATACACTACTACCATCCTCGTCATTCAATTTAGGCAGCGCAATAAACTCAGCAAAATGCATCTCAGCCCTATCTAAGGTCTCCTTAACATTAGCAACCATACTGCCAATATGATCCTCAGATTGTTGCAGCGTTTTCCCCACAGCGATTCGATTAAGTGTATTACGCGATTGCAGCAAAGCTGCCCAGCTCAACCCTAAGGTATCCCTCTTCTGTGTTCCCAGATCAATCCGTTCAATATAAGACTGATCTGCGCGAATGATTCCAAGTGATAAACCACTTGAGATTATCTGCATTACACAAAACATCATCAGTAACAGATATAAACTGGTTGATATACGAAGCCTGCCTAACATGTAATCACCTCTGTTAACGGCTGCATGTGCAGCCGTAGTTATCGCTTAGTGTTTTAAAATGTTTCCCAATTAGCTTGTTCTTCCACATTGTTGGCTTTCTTCAACACCAGTGGATTCGATTTAGCAGGAGAAGTCTTAGCCACAGGCAAATGCTCAATTTTCATTTCGGGTTGAGATTTATTGTCAAGATTCGGCAATTGGAACAGAGAAACTAGTTTCTTCAATCCAGCAGCTTGATCTTCCAGTGCAGCAGCCGCCGCCGCGGATTGCTCAACTAAAGCAGCATTTTGCTGTGTTACACGATCCATTTCGGAGATAGCCAGACCAACCTGAGTTATCCCTCTGCTTTGTTCATCGGATGCAGATGCAATTTCACCCATAATGTCAGTTACACGGGTGACCGAACTGACAATGTTATTCATTGTTTCACCGGCGCTTTCAACCAAGACAGAACCGGTATCTGCGCGGCTTACTGAATCTTCTATTAATGTTTTGATCTCTTTTGCTGCCTCGGCACTACGCTGTGCAAGGTTACGCACTTCTCCTGCCACAACAGCAAAACCTCGCCCATGTTCACCGGCACGTGCTGCTTCCACTGCGGCATTCAGCGCCAAAATGTTAGTCTGGAACGCAATAGCATCAATAACACTGGTAATATCGGAAATCTTCTGAGAACTACCGGCAATTTCACGCATTGTCTGTACAACATTCGCCACGACTTTTCCACCCTGGCGTGCAACTTCAGAAGCACTATCAGCTAAGTTACTTGCCTGACGAGCATTTTCCGCATTTTGGCGTACAGTTGCTGTCAATTGCTCCATACTGGCGGCGGTTTCTTCCAAAGAAGCAACCTGTTCCTCAGTGCGAGAAGAAAGATCATTATTTCCAGCAGCAATTTCGCTGGTTCCGTTATAAATACTTTCACTGCTTTGACGAACACTACTGACAGTAGTGATAAATTCTTTTTGCATATGCTTCAAGCCAACAGCCAGCGTACTCATCTCATTTCTGCCTGAAACAGTCACATTTTGTGTCAAATCACCGGTAGAAAGTGCCTTAATGTTCTCCAATAATTTGTTTAACGGATTCAGCAAACTATGTTTAATGCTAACCCAACTAAAAATCATGGCTGAAACCAGAATCAGCATGATAATACCCAACATAATCACCGCATTTCTGTAAGAGATACTTGCATCAAATACCACATCAGAATAGAGATGATCGTTTTGGGTCAAATAGAAGTTATATTCTTCCTCAAAAGCACTCTGATATTTGCCCGTTGGCTGGTTGAAAAATTCTACCGCCCGATCATGCTCAAGCAGAACAATAAGTTCATGAAGCGCTGAAATATAAACATCATAGGCTTTTTTAAGGCGATTAAGACTTTCTGATTCATGAATAGGCAATTTAGCGGTCTGTTCGTATTGTTCAAAACGCTGCTCTGCGATAGAGAGGTTACTTCTGGCATCTGTCAGTAACTGCTCCAATGTGTAGTAATTATCGACTCCCTCATCTTTTTTCATCATGTAACGAATGCCAGCACGGTTCAAGTTGTTACGGGCCTGTAACAAATTAACCCAAGTGTCATTCAAAAATGTCTGCTGTTCCCGCATTTTATCCAGTATTTCTAGATTTTCCTTGTTACTTTTCAACTCATGGAAGAAAAGCCCTCCAGATATAAATTGCAGAGCACCAAATAATATGATGACCGCCATCAGTCCGGTCACTATTTTCATTCGGTTAAACATGTTTTCCCTTTTTACAATAGATCAGCATGGCTCTGTTATCGGCATCATCAAAGGAAACTTTACTGGTCGTATAAAAGAAATTTGAATATTTTTTCTGATGAAATTAACGAGGGATAGACAAAAAGTAGCTGCCATCTGTCGATGTCGATGATGGCAGTGATATTTAATGATTAACTTTTAGCTACTGAATCTACCAGAGCCATCTCTTCACTGTTAAGCAGCTTCTCAATATCCACCAAAATCAGCATGCGATCATCAAGTGAACCCAATCCTGTTAGATATTCGGTAGATAATGTTACTGCAAATTCAGGTGCCGGACAGATTTGCTCAACTTTGAGCGATAAAACATCCGAAACACCATCAACTACAATACCCACCACCCGGTTTAACAGATTCAAAACAATAACAACGGTATTATCATTATAGGTTACCGTTTCCTGAGCAAATTTAATTCTCAGGTCAATAATAGGCACAATAACGCCACGCAGATTGGTTATCCCTTTAATGAATGCCGGCGTATTTGCAATACGGGTAACCTGATCATAGCCCCGTATCTCCTGTACTTTCAGTATTTCGATACCATACTCTTCATCACCTAGGGTAAAAACTAAATATCCTTCCCCGGCAGTTTCTCCTGACAATTTATTAAACGCTTCTATGGCCGACATGATCTTACCTTTTACTGTGAGATTGACGATTTTTCATGGGGCTCCCCCATTCAGTGCTTATTTTTTTGCTAATAACTCAGCTTTGTTGAATGCCAATTGGTCATGATTGAGTTGCTGCAAGGCAGAAACATCAATAATCAACGCCACACTGCCATCACCCATAATTGTGGCAGCGGAGATCCCGGGTACCTTGCGATAGTTACTTTCGATATTTTTCACAACCACCTGATGCTGCCCAACTAATTGATCAACCAGCAAGGCATAACGACGGCCAGCACTTTGTACAATCACAATAATCCCTTTCGTCGGATCTGTTTTTGCATCAGGAATATCAAAAACTCGATATAACTTAATGAGTGGCAAGTATTCTCCTCTGACATGCAATAATTTTTCATCTCCCGCCAAGGGATAAATATCTTCTTCCTGCGGTTGAAGAGAACTTACTACCGCACTTAACGGCAAAATAAACACTTCGTCATTCACTTTCACTGACATACCATCAAGGATTGCCAGTGTCAGAGGTAACAAAATCCGCGTTACTGTCCCTTTACCTGCTTGGAAGTTAATCTGGATTTGCCCTCCCATTTCCTGAATATTTCGCTTAACTACGTCCATTCCTACACCGCGGCCAGATACATCTGTTACAACTTCAGCCGTGGAAAAACCAGGCGCGAAAATCAACATCGCAACCTCTTCGTTACTCATGTTTTCACTGACTGATAGCCCTTGTGATGTCGCTTTGGCCAGAATCTTTTCACGGTTCAACCCGGCGCCATCATCCACAACTTCAATACAAATATTCCCGCCCTGATGTTCAGCAGAAAGTGTCAAGTTGCCCGTTTCAGATTTGCCCACAGCAAGCCGAGCTTCTGGTTCTTCAATACCATGATCTAGACTGTTACGGACTAGATGAGTCAGCGGATCAATAATGCGCTCGATTAAACTCTTATCCAATTCAGTGGAATTGCCAACCAAAGTTAGATCCACTTTTTTATTCAGCTTGCTAGCAAGATCCCTGACTAAACGCGGGTAACGGCTGAACACATATTCCATCGGCATCATACGGATAGACATCACAGATTCTTGCAAATCTCTGGAATTTCTCTGTAACTGAACCATGCAATTTAGCAAATCGCCATGCAAAGTCGGTTCAAGAACGTTACAGTGCTGAGCCAACATAGATTGGGTAATAACCAATTCACCAACCAGGTTTATCAGTTGATCAACCTTCTCAACCGCAACCCGAATACTGGAAGATTCTGCCCGTTGACGTGGCGATCCAGCCGGTGGTATCGGCGCAGGACGCCCGGCAGGCGATGTGGAACCTTTCTCCGGCGTAGTTGTTTTAACGACTTTAGCTGTATCTTTATTTTTAACTTTGCCTTTGGGTTCAGCTACCGGCAAGAAAGTGATCTGTTCCGGTTCAATAACAAAACAGAGAACTGCCGTGATATCATCCTCTGTGGCTGATGTTACCAATGATGCTTCAACACTATCCCTAGTCTGTTCAGCATCATAAACCTCCCCCAGATTACTCAGCTCATCAAGCATCAGAGAAACTTCACGCTCTTTCAGACCAGAAAGATGAACCCGAACTCTACCTTGCTGATTTTCAGTCGCAACAGGCTCCGATTTTAATTCTGGTTCAGATTCAGTCACCTCTGGCATCACCGCATCTATGACAGACTCAACCTCGCCTTCATTCTCTCTCTGTACTTCCAATGCAAGCTGGCGCAAAGTCTCACAGATGTAGGTAAACGCACTTTCATCCGGCTCCTGAGAACTTTTATAGGCATCCAACTGTTGCTGCATAATATCTTTCGCTTCTAAAAACAGGTTGATAATATCAGTCGTCAGACTCATTTCATCTCGTCTGGCGCTGTCCAGCAAATTTTCCAGAACATGCGTAGTTTGCTGTAGTTTGATAAAACCAAAAGTCGCAGCGCCACCTTTTATTGAGTGAGCACTACGAAAAATAGCATTCAATTGCTCCTGATCTGGCGCATCAGGATCGAGCTGCAATAGATGCTGCTCCATATCCTCCAGCAATTCGTCTGCTTCATCAAAAAAAGTCTGATAAAACGCGGTAATATCCATCGTTACTTTGTCACCTTGGTCGGTACACGATTAGGCTCAGCACCCAGCGATGCTGGTGTTGGCTGGGCCAATACTGTGATTTCATTGGACTGTTGTGTTGGCCTACTTTCAGCCGAATCCTTTCCAATCACCTCGTGAATTTCCTTACTATCATTAATAATCAAGGAATCGCTGCCGGTGTTTTGCTGTTCAATCCGCTCTTCCGCTTGTTTATTGAGCACTAAAATACTGATGCGACGGTTAACCGGTGCACTGGCATCTTCCTGTTTCAGACGAACCGTTGAAGCCATACCAACCACCCGCAATATCTTTACTTCATCCAGCCCACCTATCAACAGCTCTCTCCTTGATGCATTCGCCCGATCTGCGGAGAGTTCCCAGTTACTGTAACCACGCTCACCATTAGCATATTTCAAGTCATCGGTATGACCTGATAGGCTGATTTTATTGGGAATATCGTTCAAGATTGGTGCAATAGCCCGCAAAATGTCACTCATGTAGCTTTCAACTTTTGCACTGCCAACCATAAACATTGGCCGGTTTTCCCGGTCAATAATCTGGATACGTAACCCTTCATCCATCATGTCAATCAACAGATGTGGACGTAATGCTTTAAGGCGAGGATCCGTAATGATCAATTGATCAAGTTGCTCACGCAGCCTATTTAATTTGCGAGCCTCATCATTAGCTTCAACAACTTCAACCTGACGCAGAATATCGCCTTCCTGATGAAGCACATCTTCCCCTCCTCCTGGAATAGGATTCGAGCTATCACTGCTACGCTCCCCTTTATTAATTGCAACTTGTAACGGGGTACGGAAATATTCTGCAATTCGAGTCAATTCTTGTGGACTGGAAATTGCCAACAGCCACATAACCAGAAAAAATGCCATCATAGCGGTCATAAAATCAGCATAAGCAATTTTCCATGAACCACCATGATGTTTGATGCCATTCCTTTTACGTCTTTTTACCCTAATGACAGAGACGTTACGCGCCTTCATACCTGTTCTTCAGTTTCTTGTTGAACAGGTGATTTTACCCGGCGAACATGTTCTTCCAACTCAGTGAAAGAAGGGCGATCTGTGAGGTACAGTGTCTTACGGCCAAATTCAACCGCAATTTGTGGAGCATAACCATTCAGGCTGGATAATAATGTCACTTTAATGCATTGCATCATTTTAAGATGTTCACCGCTGCGCTGACGTAACAATGTTGCCAATGGCGAGATAAAACCATATGCCAGCAAAATACCGAGGAATGTCCCAACCATTGCATGAGCAATCAGCACGCCAAGTTCTCCTGCCGGGCGATCTGCCGAACCCAAAGCATTAACAACCCCCATAACAGCAGCGACAATACCAAAAGCAGGAAGAGAATCTCCAACCATCATCAAGCTGGTTGCCGGAATCTCGCTTTCCTGCTCATAAGTTTCAATTTCTTCATCCATCAAAGCTTCAATTTCATGGGGATTCATATTGCCACTCACAATCAATCGCATGTAGTCAGTGATAAAATCCATCAAATGCTTATCCTTAAGCAAACGCGGATACTGGGTGAAAATATCACTCTGCTGAGGATGTTCGATATCTCGCTCTAATGCTAAAAGACCATGCATGCGAGATTTTGCTAACAACCGAAAAAGCAACGCCATCAGATCCATATACATCACCTTGTTATATTTAGATCTACGCATTACCTTTGGCAAAACACGTAATGTTGCCTTAATCGCTTTTCCGTTGTTACCAACAATGAAAGCACCGATACCAGCACCAGTGATAATTAAAAATTCAGCGGGTTGATAAAGTGCGCCCAAATGACCACCTACAATCAGGTAACCACCGATTACCGCACCAAAAACTACGATATATCCTAAAAGTACTAACACGCGATATCCTTTAGCTAAGTTGGTGAGCGGATGGGAAGTTGAGCAGTTTGAATCCAGAATGGTTGTGGTTTCAATACAGGTTACAGGAGGAAAAAGTAAAATCTGTAACCTGTAGGAATAATTTTCCCATTTAAATTCACACTGCGTGCTGAGCAAGTCCATCCAGCAGTTGTGAATTAGTATCGGCAGACTCAAAGGAAAGTTTACGTTTTTTTACTGCACGTGATGGAGGTTGGCAAAGGCTACAAACAAAGCTATTCACAGGTTGATGAGCATGAGTAATAAAAGTTCCACCACAGGTCCGACATTGTGAAGGTTGCAACATGCCACTGTCCACAAAACGTACCAACGTCCAGGCACGAGTCAACGCCAAAACCGGTGCGTCCCCTTCAACAGGAGGACATTGTTCAAGATAGAGTCGATACGCTTTAACAACAGCCTCTACACCTCCACAATAACCACTCTTGAGTAAAAAACGATAGGCATTATAGAACATCGATGAATGAATATTCTGTTCCCACGTCATAAACCAATCTGTTGAAAAAGGCAGCATCCCTTTGGGCGGGGGACTCCCCCTCAATTCTTTATAAAGCTTAATTAGTCGCCCTCTGCTCAATTGTGTTTCACTTTCAAGCATTTGTAACCGTGCCCCCAAAGTGATGAGTTCCATCGCCAATTGTATATCCTTAGCTTCTTGAACTATACTTTTCTCGGCCATCTTTTATGCTCTTTTTTTCACTGACGTATCGTCTTTCGAAAATAACTTCTGAAACAAATGAGTAGATAACAAAATGCCTGTATGTATTTGTTGTAAATCATCCACTCGAGATTCCCTAGTAAGCTGCTGAATAGTTTCACTGTCTTCGAACCGGAAATTACAGACTAATTGATTAGTCTCAGCGAGCTTGACCAACTGAGGTAATGTCAATTCAGACAACGTATCAGCCATAGAATCGCTAATACCTAAACGGAACATCGCTGACGCTTTTTCATGGTTAATTAATCGCTGAGCTAAAAGCAAATACGATAAATTTATGTCATAAATATGTTTGAGCAATTCAACCGTACTCATTTCTCTATCCCGTCCGATTACATTAAAAAATCAGTTAAGTGTTCGAAAAACCACTCGTGACAAAATTCCTAAAATAGCTTAGGGATTAATAATCTCTTACATAACTAAAATATACAGGCTTAGTCAGAGCAGTAACCATCCTTTGTATTACTTTTGATTCATCTTACTTCAAAAATATTACGGTAGTGAGTTGAAAAAGTATTATTGCGTTACCTGATATAACATTTTTCATTAGCGATTAAGAATATTCTTAATGCAGAACAACTTTACTCCTGAATCATCAACTTATACAACGGAAAGAGGGCGCAATTTTAAATACTATGTGACATAACTCACAAAAACAAGGGCTTTTAATATGCATTTAATCGATAAATTGCTCATTAACTATTCAAACAATTAAATAAAATCCGAATTCTCAATTTTAATAAGTTAAATTATCTAAATAAAAATATTAGATATATTTTTTGATTTTATACGATCTATTAAACTTATAAATTTAAAATAACGATAAAAAATCCTATCCTGAGTCAAACTAACACTAAAAAAGACAGTTTTATCCCTGAGTAATAAGTGTAAACAATAATCTTATTCTGAGATTCAGCATCTCCGCTTGTACGATAAAACAGATTAAGTTTATGTAAAATTTGGTTGCAAAAAAGATACTGGTATGATCACTTTTCGTTTAGATTTGTACCTTTTTTAACCAAAAGGCTTAACTGAAAATGCATACCACCATGCACAGATAACACTAACCATACAAAAATAGCATAAAATACAGTAAGATAATGAATAAAAAAACAACTATAACAACATTTTATTGATTACATAACAATCAATATCCAGCATAGAGATAGCCAGAAAAATTGGTCTATTTCGACTCCTGACAACCCAAATAGCAATAAAATTAATTAGAAAAACTTATCAAATGTTGTATCTCATAATATAATAATACGCAAAACCCCTCTATTGATTACTTTATCTTTTTCATCTTTAGTCTTCATACCTCAAATTAATCATTAATTAAATTCACACATTGGCAATATATATATTTTAAATATATTAGGTATTTTAAACTAATTGAATGTGATTTATTATCCTTACAATCTGCTTTAAAATTCTATAAGAGATACAATTCCAGAAATAAAACTTCCAACCCACATAAATATATAACTTTGTTAAATATCTATCATAAATTAAATTACCACTCTTTATATAATACAAGAAATGAATAGTTTACACATTAATATTTAAATAAAAACACATGCTATTTCCTAATTCATATTCTCATGATACAAATCAAGTGAAATATTAAAAGTCATTTTTTCCATTTTTCATTATTTCATGTAATATTTACGACCATCATCCCAAAAAAATTATTTATACACATAAAAAACATAGCTAATAATGTCATTAACGTATATCAAAAACGTCATTTTCTTAAATGATAAGAATAGATAAAACAATTAACTCTATAGGAACAAAATAATTAATTGAGATTTACCGTAGAAATAACTAATAGGAATAGAGATAAAAATCAATATCATTTCCTGCCAGAATAATGAAATCAATAATCATTGGTGATATAAATATCCTGATATTCCATAAAAAAGATGAAAAAAAATAGGATTTTGATAAGAAATTTATTTTCCCATATAAATAATAGTGGTAATTTTCCGAGTAATTATAACTATTCCTCAAATATGACAGTTAATGCAACAACAGATTACAACCTAACCTAATCACAGAAACACTCTCAGAACAAAGGCACTAAACCCAATAGTTCATCAAACAAGAAGGAATATAGCTATCGAGAATCATTATCAATTATGTAATCAATAACACTGGAAATGTATCTGTTTTTTGGACAAAACACATCCTTTATATGCACAATATATAAACAAAAGATATCTGAAAAAATAACAATTCAATACACTAATCTGGCTAAAATAAAACCTAATGAACAAAATTTTTCACTGAAAAATTATAAATATCAACATATATATCTATAAAATAAAAATGAAACAAACTGGCTCCACCAGTGCCATAGAATATCCAACATTTTTAATACCTCATTTATAATGATCTTCTCAGGAACGGTTTAATCCATTTTACCTCAATGTAAAAAAACCAAGAAATATCACACATCAGATCTTGTACTAGTAAATGAATATTTTGCGCCAAAAAGAATGGAATAAAGGCTCAAATAACCAACATTGAAAAAACATTCCAAAATTCAAACTTGCCGTTATATTCAAGCAGTTGATAATACTCCCACTCGCCTCTCTTCTCTTAACGACCCTTCATTTGACCCCCTAAATTCTTATCAAGCCTAGTAATATCTATCGATTTTTTTTGCACTATCTGTACCTTTGCTAACAAAAACTCCTACATCAGCGTATCTCAATACCACAGCTCCATTAATGTTATCATCAAGAAACCAACTGTATGCCCGTTCTTTTGCAATACAGAATTTTTACGATACACAGTTTGCTAAATACCAATCTGATTTCATTTCTCAAGATTTCGTCACCATCAACTCTGTTTGTTAGAATGCTAAAATAACTTTGAATTCTAACCCTACATCATGACAAATCCTGACGGTAATAGCAGAATTATCCTCGGTAAGAACTCCTGCTGCTGTGTTACCCTTTCTTAATACAGAAATAATAGGGGCCACACTCCCCTTCACTGGATCACGGAAAGTTAGCAACTCCTGTAATATCATCACTCTTTCATCACCATAAAGATGACAAACGTTTTTACTTTATCATCGGATAAATATCGAACTGTTAAATTAATACTCTAAAATTTTGTCTGATGGTAACCATCAGCCACTTCCATTATTTTTTCACGACATTCTCCATCAAGCAGAATTATTATCTATTTTACTCTTATATAAGAACAAACTTAGATCACTTCTTCTACTTAACCTTTGAAAATAATTGATATTTTCACTGAAAATTCTGAACAATAATGAACAACTGATGGAGAACCAAATTAAATATCAACTCATCAATTTTTCTGTACCCGCGTATGATACCTATATCAGGTTTACCACGGCTAAATTCTGATATGAGAATAGCAATGTTCAACAATCAGTCCAGTGACAAAACCAAGGCTAAAAATACCGCATCGAACGATTTTTACCTAGAGAAGCGTTAATCAGCAAGAACATCATCTCTCCTGGTACAAGATATTCGATCAGTCATTCTTAGTACCAGGATCTGCAAAATTACAACACAGTGCTAAATGATTTCTTAATTGACGTTGCCTAACCGAAAGAACACACCATAGGCAACGTTTTGTTTGTTTCTTATGACGAAACGCCATTCGTCAACGGTGATTCCTTATCAAACTAGTGATTGATGTTTTACACAAAAGATTTTCAGATCGGTAGTTCAGAAGCAATTTTCCAGTTTATTGAGCTAACGCTCTTTTCCAGACTTATACGACAAACAATTGCTTCTATCTCATTTTGCTTATCCAGTGTTGCTAACACTTCAACGCACACTTCAAATTTTCCAGATTGAACTCTATCAGCGAAACTCAGTGATTTTAACCTCACAGCTACTCCATTAAGAGCCTGTAATACCAAAGTTCTCACCAAAATTTCGTCATCATTGTCACACACTACGTGAATTTTATAACACTGTACTTGATCAATGGCCTGCTGCCTGGGTTGTAAATTAATACGTTGGGCTGCCTCACGTAACAATATATTTGCACAAAGAATAATGGCAGTTGCTATCGCAGCTAGCCAATATTGCCCAAGACCACACAGCACACCAATTCCAGCAGAACACCATAAGGTTGCTGCGGTATTTAATCCACGAATGTTCATACCTTCCCGCATAATGACACCCGCACCAAGGAAACCAATGCCTGAAACAACTTGTGCAGCAATACGACCAGCACTATCGGGTGAAGTTGTTATTGAACTGAGGATAAAAACTGCTGCACCGGTCGCAACTAATGCATTGGTTCTTAAACCTGCCATACGTTGACGCCATTGGCGCTCAGCACCAATTAATGCGCCAAAGCACATAGCCGATAATAAATGAAAGACAAAAGGAGTTATTAACATGACATTCTCCATACAACAGAATGGATAAATAATCATGTGCATTTATTTTGCACACAGAAACGTATGCTGAATGTTTAATTCAGCCCTACTTTCTGTCCATACCAGGAGGTAACAAAGCGTAAATATATAACAGCATAATAAAAACCCAATATACTATCCCGGCTACTTGACCAAGTACCGGATAACACCATTCTTTGAGTAAGTACAGCTCAGATATTTTGAGTGGTACTGCCCGCTTTATTTGGCAAGCAGCAAATCGAAAGGAAATAAATAGCTTGCCGTTTTATTGTCTATTTAGCTGAAAACTTTGACTATCCAATGGCTATCTCTCCAATAAAATTCGTACAAAGTATAATCAGGAGTAATTAATAAGTAAAGAAAGATATGACTTTAGCAAACAAAAAGCCCGCCACTATGGGGAAAATAGTGACGGGCTTCAAAATCATCCAAGCAATTAGATAGCCATTACGTTTGCTGCTGCTGGACCTTTAGCACCATTTTCAATGGTGAATTCTACGTTCTGGCCTTCTGCTAAAGTTTTGAAACCGTTACCCTGAATGGCAGAGAAGTGAACGAATACGTCTTTGCTACCGTCAGCTGGGGTGATGAAACCGAAGCCTTTAGACTCGTTGAACCACTTCACTTGACCTTTCATTTTGTCAGACATTGTGACTTTCCTATATATCAAAAAAATTTTGCCACCATTGGGCATGTATTGGCCAGTTATATCAGCTATTACTTATGGAGGCACTAAGAAGGAAACGCGTCAACAAAGGCTATCTGAGGATAACACTTACACATAACTCATTAACTCAAGATGTCGTACATAAAGTAGGTCTGTTTATCAGGCCGGCTGCATTAACTCATGATAGAAAAGGAATAGCAACCTTTTTATGCATTGGTGTTTTAAAAAAAATATTTATGCTCATTATTAATGCAATAATTTAACAAACAATGTCATTAGTTACAAATTTTTTTGATTTATTCAACCTTTATCTTAATGAAAGCATTAGAGTTAATCTTAATCAATAACAATTTTCAGATTAAAATAAAACAACTGATCTACGTAAGATCACCTCCCCCATGCTAACCTTAAGAGCAATATAGTTATGAAAATATTTCACTTTTCTTTTGCTTAATCAGGTCAATATATGAATATCATTAAACAGATACTGATTCAGGATCTTGAACGAATCAACATCGAAGAACAACGTGATGGTAAACCCCGTTTTAACAGCCAATTTATCAGCAACCATCCTTATCTCTGCCTGGCTATGCTTGTATCCTACCTGTTTCTCGCTGCACTTATCTGGTACGCCCCATATTTTAGTTTACTTTCACTGCTAGCTTTTACAGTACTCTTCATTATTATGTCGGCGGTTTTATTACTCGAAATCAAACCTGTGTATCGGTTTGACGATATCGGCGTACTTGATCTACGGGTATGTTACAACGGCGAATGGTTCGTCAGCGAAAAAATCTCAGACGGTGCAATCAAAGAGCTTTGTTCCCACCCTCATGTTCCATTGGTAATAAAAGATGAAATCAAGCGCATTATACAAATGAAAGGTGAAATTCATTTTTATGACGTTTATATCATGGTGTTTCCTGAACAATCACATATAGCAACATCGTTACCGATCATGAATAGCCGATAATGAACAAAAGTACTCAATTTCAGTGAAATAGCACAGTTATAAGACAATGCGCTCATATGGCAAGCAAATAATAAACTAGTAAGCTCTTTTGCGTTGACAGTGTTTCAATTGATCGCTAATATCCGCCCCGTTCTCAAGAACGATTCCTCCATAGTTCAGTCGGTAGAACGGCGGACTGTTAATCCGTATGTCACTGGTTCAAGTCCAGTTGGAGGAGCCAAATTCAAGCCTGGAGATACTAAAAAGAATCTCTAGTACGCATGGAATAGCTAGTATACAAAAATATGGCTAGCATGCAAAAAAGCCCAATAAGAATTGGGCTTTTTTTCTATGCAAGCAACAACACATTCGCCGACACCAAAATAATCAATCCAGAACTACCTTATAAATCTTCTCTTTAGATTTATGCAATATATTCACTTCACCAACAAATGATATTTCGTAGTGAATTCTTACCTGACCATTACCTATATAATTAAAGAAATCAACTCCACCCGGTTGACCATCTGCATTTTCTTCAGGCTTAATTACAGTTAACCGAAAAATATTATCTTCACTACCTTGTAAAGAATCTATCTTTAATACTAATTCCCCTGTATCTCGATTGTCAGCAGAATACCCTCTTATATGTACTGTACCTTTTTTCAACTCCTTATCTTTAAGTTTTACATCGTTGACCAAAATATTGATGTCATAATCAATAATACTCTCACCAATTGGTCGGCCCCTATTTTCATCATACTCTTCAATATAAGGCACTTCTAAATCACGACGGACCTGGACTGTTGCAGAATCTTTATCAAGCTCTACAAGTACACGTTGAATAGCAGAAAATCTAGCAGTACCGCTTTCGCTAATAGTATAATAAAGACTATCATGTTTACCTTCAGTAAGGAGATCATTTTTCACCGGCAAACTACGAATATCACCGCTATTTTGTACACCAGGAACAACTTCAACATTATCATTATCAAAAACAAATTTCAGTTCATATTTATCTAAAATATTAGAATCAGTAAAAAGTACTCTAACTCCTGCTTTTATATCATCACCGCTAATAACATTATCATAATGTGCCGGATATACAGGTGCTGCCAATCCTACTGACTTTAGTTTAAATCGACTTAGAGCGGCTTTCGCTACCACACCACCACTCGCATCCGTTACTTCAGCATCAAAACCAATTGTTGCATTAACTCTCTGATCTGTCTTGATTTTTACTAATATTTCAGATGCTCTACTAATGGGATCAAATATGCTATTGTTATTTACGATTTCATATTCGCCCTCATTCAAGCCATTCACCACGATTTTACTTTTGTAATTTTCTAATGATACAGAACCATCATCATCCTGTAGAACTACAAACAATCGTAATGGAACGTTAAACCAGTCTTTATGTGAAACCCAATTAGTTACATCAGTATTAATTAAAAACTTCATGACTTTTCCTCATCTATTTTATAAAAATCACCAGAAAATTAACCACTCTTTTCGGGGGAAATATTATCTGCTTATTTTATATTTAAAATTATTTCCACCTCCTTACCAATTATTTAATTTAAAATATTTTCTGAAATGGTTTTTATTCATTTCATTGCATTGCATTTTATATGCATATACAAATATATTATTAGATCGAGAATATCTTAGTATACTAGCAGAAAATGAGATTTCATTATTAATGGCAAACTCTTTATCATTCGCTTTGGCGTGGATTAATATCATGTTTGCCAAACCAGATATCAAATAACAAATTACTTTTTCAGTTAATAATTATAGACGAGTAAATCCGCTAATAAATATCAAAATATAATAAGTGATCTGTTAAAACAGATAAAATAGGAAAATTACCATAAAATATAAAAATGTCATAAGTAACACAAAGAAAAAATTATCTAATATATATTTAATTATATTTTTAATGCTCATGATTAATTATTTTCTAAATAAAAATATAGATGGTATTTTCACCATCTAATTATCATGGGTAAATATCAGTTAACTCTCGCGTTTCTTGAGCTGAAAAATTTAATTGATAAAAAATGGTAAAAAACATCATTATTGAACATCAGTTAACCAATCAAACTCAATTTTTACTTTTCCCCTTTGACAAGCCCAAAATACCAAGATATTATCCGCCTCGTTGTCAAGGACAATTCCTCCATAGTTCAGTCGGTAGAACGGCGGACTGTTAATCCGTATGTCACTGGTTCGAGTCCAGTTGGAGGAGCCAAATTCATAAGAAGCCCGCCAAATACGGGCTTTTTGCATTCCTAATTCCACCAGTCACTTACAACGTAATATACCCTATGGATTTCAAGATGCATCGCGACGGCAAGGGAACGAATCCCCGGGAGCATAGATAACGATGTGACCGGGGTGAGAGAGTGCAGCAAACAAGCCTTATTCTGCATAAAAATAGATCAACAAGTTCGGTTTGACAGCAAACAGACCATTTTTGTTATTTTCTGCTTTGACAAAGCAAAAGCATATCGTTAATATTCACCCCGTTGTGAAGGAATTCCTCCATAGTTCAGTCGGTAGAACGGCGGACTGTTAATCCGTATGTCACTGGTTCAAGTCCAGTTGGAGGAGCCAAATTATGAAAATCCCGCTTAATGCGGGATTTTTGCTATTCTGACGTCTTTACTTAATTCTCCCAACTATTTACTCATAACATAAGCACGGTAGTTCTATTCAACTTACGTTAATGGAATAAAATTCCATCAAATCTCAAGTAATTAGCATAAAAATATAACAACACGTGCATTTTGCCAGCAAACAAACTTTTTTTATTGTTTTCTACTTTGACAAAGCCGAAACATATCACTAATATACGCCCCGTTGTGAAGGAGTTCCTCCATAGTTCAGTCGGTAGAACGGCGGACTGTTAATCCGTATGTCACTGGTTCAAGTCCAGTTGGAGGAGCCAACTTCATCTCTTTTTTACCCTCATGTTTCATTTTTCCTTTGTTGTAAGAAAATCCACCTCTGACTACCCTAATCTAGTTGATTTGGCTGAGTTTTTTTCTAAAAATTATATTCATTAATAGCTATTCAACCATTTTAGCTTTATCATCCATTCCCGGCCTGGATATGCTGAACTCAGCATCTTCGTTCCTATCATATATACTGGAGCCGGTTTCTCATGACCACTGAATCATACACAATAAAAATCCGCCGCCCTGATGACTGGCACATCCATTTTCGTGATGGTGAAATGCTAAAAACTGTCGTTCCCTACACCAGTCATTACTTTGGCCGAGCTATCGTCATGCCTAATCTGCTTACGCCGATTACAGAAGTGGTCAGAGCCAAGGCCTATAGAGACAGAATATTGGTAGCCATTCCCGAAGGGCATAACTTCCAGCCCCTGATGACCTGTTATCTTACTGACACTACTGAAAGCTCTCAGATAGAAATGGGTTATAAAGAAGGCATTTTTACCGCCTGTAAGCTCTACCCTGCCAATGCCACAACCAATTCAAGTCACGGCGTCTCTGATATAAAGAATATTTATCCACTATTAGCCGTGATGGAAAAACTGGGGATGCCTCTGCTCGTCCACGGTGAGGTTACTGCTTCTCATATTGATATTTTTGATCGAGAAGCCTGTTTTATTGAACAAGTTATGGAACCACTACGTAATCAGTTCCCTGCACTGAAAGTTGTGTTTGAGCACATAACTACTAAAGAAGCTGCACAATATGTGCTGGAAAGCGATGACAATCTGGCAGCGACATTAACTCCACAGCATCTCATGTTCAACCGCAACCATATGCTGGTTGGTGGGATTCGGCCACACCTATATTGTCTGCCTGTACTGAAACGCAATGTGCATCAAGAGGCTTTACGGGCAGCTGTCGCCAGTGGCTGTGATCGCTTCTTTCTAGGCACAGACTCAGCGCCACATGCACAACACAAGAAAGAATCCTCCTGTGGTTGTGCCGGCGTCTTTAACGCACCATCAGCGTTGCCTGCTTATGCAACAGTGTTTGAGGAGATGAATGCATTACCGCATTTTGAAGCGTTCTGTTCACTTAATGGCCCTAAATTTTACGGGCTACCTGTCAATGAAGACTTTATCGAACTGACTCGCAAACCTTCTACCGTAATTGAACACATTGATTGCAATAATGAAAAACTTATTCCATTTTTGGCTGGCGAAGATGCCCGCTGGGATGTGAAAGTAGTAGACTGATATAACATGGGGATGGTCATCATCCCCATTAATTTGCATAGTTATCAACACACCAACAAATTGACTTACAATTCCTAACAAAAAACCTTCTTACTTTCATTAAAAAGCATATACTAACTAATGACTCATTCAAGAATGAGGTAGTTTGCTCTTAGTCAATGATATTAATAAATAATGCAGTGATCTGATTAGGAGGTTTTATGGGCAGTAAAGATGAGGTTATTCAAACGCATCCTGTAGTAGGTTGGGATGTCAGTACCGTTGATACATATGATGCAGTGATGCTACGCCTTCACTATTTGTCCTCCCAAGATCAAACACCAGAACATGTCATGGTAGATCGAACCCTATGGTTGACAACTGACATTGCAAAGCAATTGATATACATCCTCCAAGCAGGAATTGAAAAGATCGAATCTTCAGAATACAGCGATCTAAACCATACAAAGCATTAATAATCTTAAGCCCGGACACCCGTATAAATGGGTGTCCGGTTAGGAGACACATCGATTCATCTCAAAGATTTTGTCTGAAATACCATATCACTATATAATAATTTCGGATTAAGCTAACTTAATCATCAAATTTGCCGAGTTGACTACTGATAGATAGGGCGTTTATTGTGAGTTTGGCCAAACAGGAACAGGGATGTGCAATAATGAAAATCTTGATTGTTGAAGAGTGCTATTATACCCGTTCAGGTATCAGAGAGTTTTTAAAGAAAAATGATAATGCCGAAGATCTTGAAATTGTTGACTCACCGTCAATTAATGAGGCTATAAATATTGTAACTCATTTTGCTCCTGATATCGTTTTAGCTAATTTGACACATTATTGTCATCATGCCAGTTACTGTTCCGATTTACAGAAATTTATAACTCTTATAGATAACACTCGTATTTATATATACCTTAATAGCGCCTATCCTTATTGTGACAATTATATTACATTGAAAGATAATGCTGTTATTCTGGCAAAGAGAAATCTTACCTATCTGCTTAATAAACTTAGCAAAACTACATTGAAAGAAATTCAGAGACACAGAGCAACATTCGACCAATGTTGTTCTATTTTCAGCCCTCAAGAGCATAAAGTTATCGATTACTGGATGAAAGAAATCCCTAATTACCAGATATCCCAAAAGTTAAAAATCAGTAATAGCACAGTCTATTCTCATAAAAGACACATTACTGAAAAAATCAATGTGCGTAATAGAATTGAACTCTGCTTTATTTACAATGTATTTAAATATCTCTATTAACTAAATCAAATAAACTGGCACATTGATTTCTGTGCCAGCGATTAATCTCGTTATTCAACAGACTGTAGTGAAGTACTGTTCAACCCATCCTGTAGACGATGCCGGGATTTATTAAATATTTTTGCTCCATTTTCACGACCGGTACGGCGAGCACGCTGCTCGGTTTCCGGTAACCTGACTTCTTCTCTGCACATTTCACTACAACAGCCTTCAAATTTAGTTGCACACTCTGGACACTGAATAAATAGCAAGTGGCAACCTTCGTTTTTACAATTAGTATGACTGTCGCAAGACACACCACATTGATGGCAATGAGCAATCACATCGTCTGAAATACGCTCTCCCATCCGCTCATCAAAGACAAAGTTTTTACCAATAAAACGTACCGGTAATCCCTGTTCTCTCGCTTTACGGGCATATTCGATAATACCGCCCTCTACGTGATAGACGTTTTTAAAGCCATTGTGCAGCATATAAGCACTGGCTTTTTCACAGCGAATACCACCGGTGCAGTACATTACAATATTTTTATCCTTATTATCCTGCAACATTTCCGCAGCCATTGGCAGCTGTTCACGGAATGTATCAGAAGGAATTTCGATTGCATTTTCAAAATGCCCGACTTCATATTCATAGTGATTGCGCATATCAACAAATAGCGTATCAGGATCATCCAGCATCTGGTTGACCTGCTCAGCTTTAAGGTACTCGCCGGTTTTTGATGGATCAAAAGTTTCATCTTCAATCCCATCAGCCACTACGCGGTCACGTACTTTCATACGCAAAACCCAGAAAGATTTCCCATCATCATCAAGCGCAATATTCAGCCTCAAATTATCCAATGCAGGATCAACGCTGTACAGCAAAGCTTTAAATGCTTCTAAATTATGAGTTGGTAAACTTATCTGAGCATTGATGCCCTCTTTAGCAATATAAACCCGGCCAAATACTGAAAGATCAGTAAATTGTTGATACAAGCTGTTGCGAAAAGCCAGAGGATCTAAGATGTTAAAATATTTGTAAAAAGAGATGGTCGTACGAGGTTGGGTCTCCGCCAACATACGTGCTTTCAGCTCTTTATTAGAAATGCGGTTGTGTAACACTGGCATGGTGTACTTTCCTGAATTTCAAGTCATAAAATAGGGATGTATACCCTATGGATTTCAAGATGCATCGCGACGGCAAGGGAGCGAATCCCCGGGAGCATAGCGAACTATGTAACCGGGGTAAGCGCGTGCAGCCAACAAAGAGGCAACTTGAAAGATAACGGGTATATAAGTGATAGCCTCCGCTATCAAGCGTAATATGATAACGAAAATGATTTTCAACGAGTAGTCATTTGTAACTCTCTATCAAGGCTGGAACCAATCATCAGCGCTTTCCCATGTTTCTTGTAGAATCTCTTCAACGGCTTTCCTGTCATCAGGAGTGCCACCACGAACAGATAGCCCATCATGACTTGCCAACTTCACATTGGTTTTAATATCAGGCCAGCGACGTTTAAGACGGTTATCCAGTTCTACAGCAAGCGCAGGGACAGCACCTTTTGGCAGTTTTTTAGATTTATCGATAGTGACTTCTACATGCATAATTTTTCCCTCCACAAACAATACTGTTCATATAAACAGTAATATTATCTACATGAATTGTAAATAGCGCTGTAAAACTATTTTAATTTTTATTTATCAGTAAATTATGAGCTATCATTCTTTACCAATGACAAAAGCTAAGTGCACTAAAATCGAGATCATAAACATTTCATACTTGAAAACTTCGATATCCCGTCAAAAAATGTCACAATAAGGAAATTGTTTTGTCCATCTTATTGGAACTATAAAAACCTGAGAATCCATGATACAAGCACCTTCTTTTCAACGTTCACTACTTCATCCCCGTTATTGGCCTACGTGGTTTGGTATCGGTCTGCTTTACTTACTGGTTCTGCTCCCCTACCCCATTATTTACCGGATAGGCACTCGTCTGGGCAGATTTTCTATGCGCTTTCTGAAAAAACGTGCCAAAGTTGCCGAAAGAAATCTTGAGCTATGTTTTCCTGATATGCCACAAGAGGAGCGCAACGCGCTATTAATAAAAAACTTTGAATCCGTCGGAATGGGAATATTTGAAACGGGTATGGCTTGGTTTTGGCCTGACTGGCGGATAGAACGCTGGTTTAAAGTTACTGGGCGAGAAAACATTCAGAAAATTCAAACTACCGGGCAAGGAATTATTGTTATTGGTATCCATTTCCTGACGCTGGAACTCGGTGCCCGCATTCTCGGTTTGCTCAATCCTGGAATTGGAGTCTACCGACCAAATGATAATCCAGCTATGGATTGGCTACAAACATGGGGACGACTGCGCTCCAACAAATATATGCTGGATAGAAAAGATGTCAAAGGCATGATCCGCTGTCTGAAAAATGGCGAAGTTGTCTGGTACGCCCCCGATCATGATTACGGCCCACGAAAAAGCGTATTTGCACCACTATTTGCTGTAGAACACGCTGCAACCACCACAGGCACATCGATACTTGCGCGCCTCGCTGATCCGGCAATGATCCCATTTACTCCCCGTCGTCTGCCTGATGGAAAAGGTTATGAACTGATTATTCAACCGGCAGTGGCAGGATTTCCAAAAGACGATGAAGTGAAAGCGGCTGCTTTCATGAATAGAGTTGTCGAACAGGAAATTTTACAGGCACCTGATCAATATATGTGGTTGCATCGTCGCTTTAAAACCCGGCCTAAGGGGATGCCTTCTCTGTACGGACAAGCTGATAAAGTTCATTAAATTTATTCATGGCTGTTTCTTCACCCAAGAAGCAGCCATAATTGCTTTCGTATCCCCCAATAATTCACTATCTCATCTCAATACTGATATACCCGTTATCTTTCAAGTTACCTCTTTGTTGTCTCCTAATAAATACTGAGTTGACAATCAGATTACTTTACTTTTTTTACCTTTCACTATCACCGTTAATATCTAGCCTTTGAAAAGATGCCTGATATATTATTATAGTTATTACTTAATTTATTATTTTAAAATATTTTCCCCATAAAAAGACATCGAATATAAATAGAAGTAAGTCAATAGGTCTTATCCTCATTTTAACCAATCAATGATGAGAAATGAGATTTATGTCGGATTTTGCTCTGAAAAATGAAATATAAAGTAAGAGATATCTTACTTGTTAATAAAATTGACCGAAAAATATGTTAAAAATATATTAACAAAACAGGATATCATTTAATAACAACGTGGCTTTTTTGTTTGCTCTAAACCTAAATTTGAAAGAGCTTGTTAAAAGCTTTATTTGTCACACACACTGCACTCTTAGAGTGTAGTCTTATAGGAAAACTTAGATGCAATCTTCCATTAACAATACGAAAACCAGAACTTTCTTTGGGCATCCTTATCCATTAAGTTCTTTGTTCTTCACAGAAATGTGGGAACGTTTCTCTTACTACGGCATTCGTCCACTGCTGATCTTATTCATGGCTGCAACCATCTATGATGGTGGTATGGGTATTCCTCGTGAACAGGCCGCTGCCATTGTCGGTATCTTTGCAGGCAGTGTTTATCTGACCGCACTACCCGGTGGTTGGCTGGCGGATAATTGGTTAGGTCAACGTCAAGCAGTCTGGTATGGTTCAATCATTATTGCACTAGGGCACTTGTCTATCGCTCTTTCCGCTTTCTTGAGTCATCACCTGTTTTTTATCGGTTTACTACTGATCGTATTAGGTACCGGGCTATTTAAAACCTGTATCACCGTGATGGTCGGCACACTGTATAAAAAAGATGATCCACGCCGTGATGGTGGTTTTTCCCTATTCTATATGGGGATTAATCTCGGCTCCTTTATCTCTCCATTAATTACCGGCTTATTAATTCAAGACTATGGCTGGCATTGGGGTTTTGGTATTGGTGGGCTAGGAATGCTAGTTGCTCTACTGATATTCCGCTTCTACGCGGTTCCCCTGATGCGCCGTTATGACAAAGAGGGGGGATTGGATTCAAACTGGGATCGCCCTACAGTCAAACGTAAAAATGTCGGCAAATGGGTTTTTACCGCTATTCTCGCTATGATAGCGATCATTGCCCTACTTGCCCTCGGTATCATTCCATTTAATCCAGTGGCCGTAGCCAGCACGATGGTCTATGTCATCTCATCCTGTGTAACACTTTACTTTATCTATCTGTTCCTGTTTGCTGGTTTGAGTAGTAGTGACCGTTCCCGCCTGTTAGTTTGTTTTATTCTGTTGGTATCTGCTGCTTTCTTTTGGTCTGCATTCGAGCAAAAACCAACCTCATTTAACCTGTTTGCCAATGATTATACTAATCGCTTAGTGATGGGATTTGAGATCCCAACAGTATGGTTCCAATCAATCAACGCACTATTTATTGTCCTACTGGCCCCCGTATTCAGTTGGCTCTGGCCTGCGTTGGCCAAAAGTAATATTAACCCAAGCAGTATCAGTAAATTCATTATTGGTATTCTGTTCGGTGCCGGTGGTTTTGGTCTAATGATCCTAGCGGCCCAGAATGTATTAGCAACAGGTGAAGCTGTTTCTCCACTCTGGCTGGTCGCAAGTATTCTGTTTCTGACACTCGGTGAGCTGTGCCTTAGCCCCATTGGGCTCGCAACGATGACGCTACTGGCCCCATCCCGAATGCGTGGTCAGGTCATGGGCTTGTGGTTTTGTGCAAGTGCTTTGGGTAATCTAGCTGCCGGCTTAATTGGTGGACATGTGCGCGCTGACCAACTGGACAACCTACCTGATCTATTCTCCCGTGTATCTTTTGCTCTGGTTATTTGTGCAGCCGTATTAATGGTATTAATTGTCCCTATTCGACGCCTGCTGAATAGTGCTGATAAATCAGAAGCGAAAGCTCAATAATATTTATACCCGTTATCTTTCAAGTTGCCTCTTTGTTGGCTGCACTCACTCACCCCGGTTACATAGTTCTCTATGCTCCCGGGGATTCGCTCCTTTGCCGTCGCGATGCATCTTGAAATCCATTGGGTATATCACTCACGTAAAGCCATCTCATCATAAGATGGCTTTACGTATTTCAACGCGTAAATTTCGTGTTCTTAGAAACACATACATTGCTGGAATACAACCATAATGTTGACTAAATGCAAAGGTAAAAGCTGACTGGGAGGCATAACCAGACAGAAAAGCAATGTCAGCCAAAGTCCTATCACTGTAAGCCAACAAATTGTAGGCAAATTCCATCCGACACGTTTTCAAATAAGCCATTGGTCATCCCTGTTGCATTAAAATTATTCAGGTGTGTAATGCACAGTTATCTGGGCGCTTGAGCTTTTAACGCCCAACACGCCAAGATCAATTTGTAATTTATAGGCAGGCTTGCTAGCTTTAGGATTCAATTCACTGTCGAGTTGCTTTAAGTCACGGTTATTCCCGATCAAAAAAGTTACTTCTGGTCATACCGTTATTCTCTTTAATACGCGCAGTACGCTCAAGATCCTGACGGATTTTCTCATTGACACGATCATTAAACTCTCGGCTCTTCCGATTAAGTTCATCTTCTTTCATCTGTCTTGCCAGTTCCCGCTTCTCCACCGCATTATTATCCGTAATGAGTTTATCCACATCCCAATGCTTAGGTTGAAGATTTTCCCGTTTCTTCAAATATTCCGCAGATGGCTTATTATCAGCAGGAATATCACTTTTGTAGTCAAAATTTGAGGCAAATGCCTGGAAAGAAATTGCAGATAGAATGACAAAAATATAACGCGATCCTTTACTCATCATATTGATCCCTTTTCAAAACCATAACTCAGAATAATTATTAAATAATTATCACCAATAAGAATCAACAACATTTATGTCTAACAAACCAGTTATCAATATCAGGTTTACACTCTATTTAAATTATGTGCTTTCTACTGACCTGATAAAGCATTAACCCGCCGTAATTTGCGGGTCAATAGTCATTAGAGGTTCATCGGGAATATACACAATTAAATCAAGTTTCCTTGCCGATAAGCCAGAGAAACCGCCAAAGATTGCACTAAACACAAAGTAGCAGACTGAGAACGGAATGCTTCCACCTGTGCTTCTTTAACCACAAAACAAACATCACTAAAACTGGCAAGCGGGCTAATCTGGCTATCTGTAATCACAATCTGTTTTGCCCCGGCTTTTGCCGCCCGTTCACTGACCATCAGTGTCTCTTCTGCATAAGGGGTAAAACTGATTGAAACAACAACATCTTCTTCCCCAATTAAATTAATCTGTTCCCTGAACATTCCCCCCAAACCATCCACGAGTAAAGGGCGACATTCCAGGTGATTCAATGTATAAGAAAGATAAGCCGCCACACTAAAAGAACGACGCAGCCCAATAATGTAAATATTCTTAGCTTGAGCCAATAAGTCTACCGCGTTCCTTAAATCTTCGGGGGCTGTTCTGGCAGCTAACTGTTGCATAGCCTGCACATTTGAACGAGCAAATTCCTGCAAAATATGCTGAGGGTCTTCTGGCAGTTCCTGTTCGCCATCCAGTTCTCTAAATAATCTGGCCCGGTCTGCATAACTGGCGGTTTCTTCCACCATATGCATACGAAATAGCTGTTTCATTTCATTAAAACCACTGAAATCAAACGCATTAGCAAAACGAATTAATGTTGATGGAGGAACATCAGCTTCTCTGGCAATCACAGCAACAGTATCAAAAGCGACACTATTGGTATTATCCAGCACATATCGAGCTACTTGTTGCAGGCGTTTACTCAATTCACTATAGCGTGAACGGACTTGTTCTTGAAATTCATTCAGATTCGATGCGACAGACATAAATCCCCCATAAAATTTATCGCCAGCAATTGTAATCGTTTTACCGTATAAGCTGAATCATATTTCATTTTTATAGTTAAAAATGAAATACATAATCCATTCATTGTAATAATTTATTATTACCACTATATTGATTAACATCTAATTAGTCATCTAATTATCGGTAATTCATAAAAACTTTACTCCGATCACATTAATTGCCTTTTGTTCCAAATCACATTGAAAATAAAACATATATTTCATATATCTATTATCAAAGTTTCCGATTCAGTACTAACATCAAATCCGCAAAAGAGGCTCAGAATGGAACAGGTACAGAATTATGTTAATGGGCAACTTATTCCCAGTTATAGCACCCGTTTTTCGCCGGTTTTCAATCCAGCAACAGGAAAACAGATACGTCAGGTAGCACTAAGCACAGCCCATGAAGTTGAACAGGCAATTGAAATCGCTCATCAAGCTTACAGAGAATGGTCTAAAGTATCACCACTGAAACGTGCTCGTGTCATGTTCCAGTTCAAAACATTACTGGAAGCTAATATAGACAAACTGGCACGATTGATTTCAGAAGAACACGGAAAAATCTATTCAGATGCTATCGGTGAATTAACTCGTGGCCTGGAAGTCGTTGAGTTTGCCTGTGGCATCCCTCATCTACAAAAAGGTGAACATTCCGCGAATACCGGGACAGGAGTGGACAGCCATTCATTAATGCAGCCTTTAGGCGTTTGTGTTGGCATTACCCCTTTCAACTTCCCGGCAATGGTTCCTATGTGGATGTTTCCTATTGCATTAGCGACAGGGAATACTTTCGTATTGAAACCTTCAGAAAAAGATCCCTCTCTCGCGCTTGAATTAGCATCACTACTTAAACAATCCGGTTTACCCAATGGCGTATTTAATGTTATCAACGGCGATAAAGAAGCCGTCGATATACTACTAACAGATCCACACGTGCAAGCTGTCAGCTTTGTGGGTTCAACGCCTGTCGCTGAATATATCTACACTACCGCCTCAGCTCACGGGAAACGCTGTCAGGCGTTGGGAGGCGCAAAAAATCACTGTATTCTGATGCCAGATGCCGATCTCGATATGGCTAGCAGTGCTATTGCAGGTGCAGCATTTGGTGCAGCAGGTGAACGTTGCATGGCACTGTCTGTTGTATTAGCGGTTGGGGATGAAACGGCAAATGCATTAATTGAAAAATTACGTCAACAGATCAACAAAATATCTGTCGGTCCCGGTATTGTCGCAACTACAGAAAACGATATGGGTCCCGTTATCTCCGCCCAACACCAAGCTAAAATCTGTGATTACATCGATAGTGGCGAAAAACAGGGGGCCAGCTTGTTAATTGATGGCCGTCAACTCAAGGTTCCCGGTTATGAAAATGGCTATTTTATTGGCCCGACGCTGTTCGATAATGTCACGCCAGAGATGAAAATCTATCAAGAAGAGATCTTCGGTCCTGTTCTGTCAATTGTCCGTGTACCCGATTATGCCACCGCGCTAACATTAATTAACTGCCATCAATATGGTAATGGTACCGCGATATTCACCCGCGACGGAGAAACAGCTCGCCAGTTTAGCGAAGATGTACAAGCGGGTATGGTAGGCATCAATATTCCCATTCCGGTACCAATGGCCTTCCACAGCTTCGGGGGCTGGAAACGCTCAATTTTTGGCCCACTTAACGTTCACGGTAATGATGGCGTTCGCTTCTACACCCGCATGAAAACTGTTACCAGCCGCTGGCCAGCAAGTATCAGGCTAGAACATCATTCCAGCAATTTTGTGATGCCAACAATGGAATAAAATGGAGTCCTGTAACATGAACAAATCAACAATGACAGCAGCTCAAGCATTGGTGAAATTCCTGAACCAGCAATATGTGGAAGCAGACGGAGAGCAATACCCATTCATCAGAGGAATCTTTACCATTTTTGGTCACGGTAATGTTGTTGGATTGGGGCAAGCACTGGAGCAAGATCCTGGTCACTTGACCGTTTACCAAGGATGCAATGAGCAAGGTATGGCCCATATCGCCACAGGTTTTGCTAAACAGAAAAAGCGCAAACAGATTTTTGCCGTAACCTCCTCTGTTGGCCCTGGCTCCGCCAATATGGTAACCGCTGCGGCAACTGCCACAGCTAATCGCATTCCTCTGCTGTTATTACCCGGTGATCTCTTCGCCTGCCGTCAACCTGATCCAGTCTTACAACAGGTTGAACAGTTCCACGACCATACTATCAGCACCAATGACTGTTTCCGCCCTGTTTCTCGTTATTGGGATCGTATCTCCAGACCAGAACAGCTAATGAGCGCTATGATTAATGCGATGCGAGTTCTGACCGATCCAGCCGATACTGGTGCCGTCACAATTTGCCTACCACAAGACGTCCAAGGCGAGATTTGGGATTTTCCTGACTATTTCTTCCAAAAACGAATTCACCGCATTGAACGCCGTCCTGCTTCTGTCGCCATGATTAACGATGCGGTGGCACTCATAAACCGCAAGAAAAAACCTTTACTTATCTGTGGTGGTGGAGTGCGCTATTCAGAAACTCATAACGCTTTTCGTCAGTTCGCAGAACACTTCAATATTCCTTTTGCTGAAACACAAGCAGGTAAAAGCGCCGTAATTGCCGACCATCCCCTTAATTGTGGTGGCTTAGGCACAACAGGCTGTCTTGCTGCCAACCTGATCGCCAAAGAGGCCGATTTGATTATTGGCGTTGGCACCCGGTTTACTGATTTCACCACTGCATCCAAATCGCTATTTCAGCACCCAGAAGTTGAATTTCTCACTATCAATGTAGCGGAATTCGACGCCTGCAAACTGGATGCAATACCCGTTGTATCAGACGCCCAAGCAGGGTTAAACGCTATTGCAGAACAACTTATTAAATTGAATTATCGCAGTGGTTATCAAGATGAGATTCATCAGGCACGGGAAACATGGAGAAAAGAGTTAAATCGTCTGTTCAACATTGAGTATCAGGTAGATTTCACACCAGAAATTCCCGGTCATCTCGATGATAAATTGGAAGAGTACAGCCAAACATTACAAACCCGCCTGACACAAACTAGCGTATTGGGATTATTAGACAAATATCTTGAGCCCGAAGCGATTATTGTTGGCGCATCAGGTTCCCTCCCTGGCGATTTACAGCGATTATGGCAACCCAAACAACCGGATACCTATCATCTTGAGTATGGCTATTCCTGTATGGGCTATGAAATAGCCGCTGCTATTGGCGCTAAACTAGCCTGCCCCAACCAACCGGTTTATGCCATAGTCGGTGATGGCGCTTATATGATGCTTCATTCAGAGCTGCAAACCGCAGTACAGGAAAATATCAAAATCACCGTGTTGCTATTTGATAACGCGGGATTTGGCTGCATCAATAATCTGCAAATGAGCCAAGGGATGGGCAGTTTCGGAACAGAAAATCGTTATCGTAACCCAGAAAGCGGCAACATGGATGGCAAACTGATTAAAGTCGACTTCGCCAAAAATGCAGAAAGCTACGGCTGCAAAAGTTACCGAGTCCACGATGAGCAACAACTGCTTTGTGCGTTACAGGAAGCCCAAAAACAGACGGTACCAGTACTCATAGATATCAAAGTGTTACCTAAAACAATGACGCATGATTATGAATCATGGTGGCGAGTAGGCACAGCACAAGTCGCGGAAAACCCAGCTATAGAATCTGCCGCAAAGAAAATAAAGGAGATGGTTGCAACCAAAGTACGTCAGTACTAGAAATTGGTGGCCTGTTATCTTGCAGGCCATTTTCCCTTTCCTCATCGTTTTCAATGCCATTTTTGAAATTTTTATTCTGAAAATAAGTGACTCTTTTCCTTTCATTAATCTCTATCACTAAGCGTAACCATATACTGAGTCGAGTGCATATTATAATTTGTTTTTAAAGGACAAATATTCCATTCCATCCAGTATCAATCTTACTTTACGTGATCTAATTAACACAAATTTAATATTGTTATTAACAAAATGCTACGCCGCACTCAAAAACATAATTTCCAAATATTGATAATTTGAAATAAATATTTTATTTGATATATTTTAAAGTATCTCATAAGCAGATACTTAGGTATCAAGGAGCATCCATGTTCAATATTGCATTATTTGGCGCGGGACGAATTGGGCAAGTACACGCAGTGAATATCTCTCATCATAAAAAAACTTGTCTTTATTCGGTTGTCGATCCCGATCAGAAAAGTGCTGAACTTTTAGTACAGCAATACCAAACAAAAAGACAAACTATTGAACAGGCAATGTCTGACCCTGAAATAGATGGTGTTCTTATTGCCTCAGCAACAGACACTCATGCAGACCTAATTGAACTCGCAGCAAAACATCATAAAAAAATCTTCTGTGAAAAACCGGTTCATCTTGATATTGAACGTATTCGTCATTGCCTTGAAACCGTTAAACAATATCAGGTGCCTCTATTTGTTGGCTTTAACCGTCGTTATGATCCGCAATTCCGTCGAGTAAAAACCCTATTTGATGCTGGTACGATAGGAAAAGCTGAATCTTTGCTGATTATTTCCCGCGATCCCTCTCCTCCCCCCACTGAATACGTCAAAGTTTCTGGTGGTATGTTCCGGGATATGACAATACATGACTTCGATATGGCGCGTTTTATTATCGGTGAGGAACCCTGCTCGATCTACGCCCAAGGCAGTAACCTGGTTGATCCAGCTATCGGGCAAGCAGGTGATATCGATACTGCCTTTATTGTTATGAAATTCCCATCAGGCGCAATGGCAACCATTACCAACAGCCGCCGTTCCGGGTATGGCTATGACCAACGGATTGAATTACATGGTGAAAAAGGGCTGCTTAGCGCCGGTAACATCAAAGAAAACAGCGTTGAGCTTTGGGAAAACAGCGGTTGTTTAACCGCCAAGCCAGAGCATTTCTTCCTGCAACGTTACCGGGAAGCCTACATTGCTGAATGGGATCATTTTGTCGATGTCATGGCTGGTCGCGCCACACCAGAATGCAGTGGCGCTGATGGCGAACAGGCACTTTATCTGGCCGATAAAGCTCTCGAATCCCTACATTCAGGTAAAGAAATCAGATTATAAAGCAGCCCTATTATCTCTAACTAACTCACATTTATTTTCACCCTAAAAACGGGAAAGGCCACTTTCCCGTCAGCATATTGCTGCCTGAAAACAGTCAATCAGGCTTGGAGGATAGTATGTTAGCTTTTCTCTCATTTATTGGTTTTACCCTATTAGTGGCTGGCTTCGCTTATTACAAAACCCATAATGCTCGTCTGACAGAATCTACTGAAGGCTATTTTCTTGGCGGACGATCTCTCACAGGTGTTTATATTGGTAGCTCTATGTTATTGATGAACCTGTCCACAGAACATTTAATCGGTTTGAATGGATTAGCATTCCGAACCGGATTTATCGTTATGGCTTGGGAAGTAATAGCCGCTGTGACAATCGTTCTATTCGCTATTTATTTCCTGCCTAAATATCTGAGACTTGGTATTTCAACCATCCCGGAATATCTTGAACGCCGATTTGATAAAAATACGCTGCTCATTACCTCAATTCTTTTCCTGGCTATGTATATCATTTCACTACTCCCCATTGTGCTGTATACCGGTGCAATTGCATTGGAAAGTCTATTCCAGGTTTCCAATGTATTCAGTATTGATAAAACTACAGCGCTATGGGTTATGGTTTGGGGCGTTGGTGGATTAGGTGCGGTCTATGCCATCTTTGGCGGTATTAAAGCCATTGCCGCCGCGGATACTATTAACGGCATTGGCTTAATCGTTGGCGGATTAATGGTAACTATTTTTGCCCTACTCTATGTTGGCAATGGCAATGCCTGGCAAGGATTAGTTGAAGTTTATCAATCTAATCCTGATAAATTTAACTCCATCGGCAGTGAAGATTCTCTGGTTCCTTTCTCTACGCTATTTACCGGCCTAATTGTTTCCAATATGTTTTTTTGGTGTACCAACCAATCCATTGTTCAGAAAGCCCTTGGTGCGAAAAATCTAGCAGAAGGACAAAAAGGCGTCATGTTGTGTGCTTTACTTAAACTCATCATGCCGTCTATTATTATTCTACCGGGCATTATTGCTTTCCATATTTTCAAAGGACAAATAGATAATCCAGATAACGCTTACCCAGAATTAGTACATTTAATTCTACCGGAAGTATTGGTTGGTTTCTTTGCCGCTGTGGTCGTTGGTGCGGTATTTTCCACATTCAGCGGCGGACTTAATTCATCTGTAACACTGTTTATCGTCAATATTTACAAACAGCGAATCAACCAAAATGCCACCGAAACGCAAACAGTCGCTATGAGTAAATATTTGGGGATCGGGCTAGCGTTAATCACTATGATCGTCGCACCGTTAGTCGCTAATGCACCGGATGGTCTGTTCTATCTCATTCAACAATTACAGGGGATTTTTAACGCGCCAATTCTCAGCGTGGTATTAGTTGGTCTGATGACTAAACGAGTGCCGCCTATTGCCGCTAAACTTGGCCTATTATTTGGTATGTCCGCCTACATTATCTGTAATTTCATTTTAAAAATTGACCTGCACTTTTTTCATCTGGTTGGTATTTTATTTGTTCTCAATGTTATTTTCATGTTGACTATTGGCTACTTTTTTCCAGCTAAACCATTTACAGATGTTTATACCGAACAGGTAAATATTACGCCGTGGTCTATGGTGAAGCCGGTTGCATGGTTAATTACATTATGTTCAATTTCCATATACATATTTCTCGCACATAATGTTCCCAAGGTAATTATGATTATTTATTACCTATTTGCTGCACTAATACTATCTTATGCGCTATACCAGATAGGTAAAATGCTATTCAGGAAACTTGTAATAAATAGTACGCAAAAAAAACCTAATAAAGATAACTAACTGACTTTATTACTCCAACATTATTATCAGAATAACCTACTACCAGGATTTCCCTGCTCCCTATACCCAATGGATTTCAAGATGGATCGCGACGGCAAGGGAGCGAATCCCCGGGAGCATAGATAACTATGTGACCGGGGTGAGCGAGTGCAGCCAACAAAGAGGCAACTTGAAAGATAACAGGTATATATTCGAAAGAGGAAATCCTGGAGATATAACCGCTCCCTTTGCTAACCAACACACTTCATATATACCAAACCATAAATGGAACAAAAATTCTAATATTCTACTTTTTCTGCTCTTACCTCTGAATAGTACCTAATTCATTAGAAAATTAACCCTATATAACGAGATGTTACCTAAAAATCCTTATCAGATCACAACTTGGAACTAATGTTTTTATTTAAGTTGAAAATGAAACAAATATTTCCTATAACAGGTATACGACAACAACCAAGGCCAACTAACAAACACTAAAGAACTTACTGCAACAACACGCTTCTATTCGGAGAAATAGCTATATGGAAGAGATTCGTATCGGCCTAATCGGTACTGGTTACATCGGACGGACGCATGCCATTGCTTACACACAAGCGCCGACTGTTTTCCCTCTGGCAGGCAAACTAGTTTGTGAAATGGTAGCGGAAGTTTCTGCTGAACTCGCCGCAAAACGGTCTGAGCAATTAGGTTTCCGGCGTTTTACTGATAATTGGCGCAAATTAGTATCAGATCCCGATATTCATGTTGTTGATATCTGCTCACCAAATTTCCTTCATAAAGAGATGGCTCTCGAAGCGATCAAACATGGCAAGCATGTTTATTGTGAAAAACCACTGGCACTAAACTCACATGATGCAAAATTAATGGTCGAAGCCGCCAAAAAAGCCAGAGTGAAAACATTAGTCGGTTTTAACTATATGAAAAACCCTACCGCACAACTGGCTAAAGAGATCATTTCGAATGGTGAAATAGGTGAGGTTATTCACTTCTACGGCACTCATAACGAAGATTATATGGCCGATCCATTCACTCCTATCCACTGGCACTGTTTCAAAGATAAAGCTGGATTAGGTGCATTAGGCGATCTTGCTGCTCATATCATCAATATGGCGCAGTACCTGGTTGGGGATATCCAAACTGTTTGCGCAGACATGACCACTGTTATCAAACAACGCCCGGAAAAAACCGGCTCTAGCATTATGGTTGCGGTAGAAAACGAAGATCAAGCACATGCTATGGTACGTTTCAACAGCGGAGCAAGGGGTATTATTGAAACCTCCCGTATTGCTTGCGGTCGCAAAATGGGTTTGAGCTACACCATTACAGGAACAAAAGGTGCTTTGAGCTTTACACAAGAAAGAATGGCCGAACTAAAACTTTATCGTCACGATGAACCAGCAAACCGCCAAGGCTTTAAAACTATTCTTATTGGACCAGAACATCCTGACTATGCGCCATTCTGTCTCGGTGCAGGTCACGGCATCGGCTTCAATGATCAAAAAACAGTGGAAATCAGAGACTTGATCAATGGCATCGCCAGCAATAAAGCGATATGGCCAGATTTCACCGAAGGTTGGAAAGTCTCACGTATTCTGGATGCCATTGCTCATTCTTATCAAGAGCAACGTTGGGTGAATGTCACTGAAATTAATTAATTATTTTTATCAATCTTCCACTGTCGGAGCTCATCATAGCAACGCTTGATGTTGTACTTAATAAGGAATTGTTCAATGGAGCAGCAAAAAAAATTTGATGTCATCTGCATGGGACGAATCGCCGTTGACCTTTACGGCCAACAAATCGGAGCACGTCTGGAAGACATGGGAAGTTTTGCAAAATATCTTGGGGGTTCTTCCGGTAATGTCGCCTATGGTACCGCTCGTCAGGGGCTTAAATCCTCCATGCTAGCCAGAGTCGGTGATGAGCATATGGGACGTTTCCTTAGGGAAGAGTTGCAAAGTGTTGGCTGTGATACCAGCCATCTAACCACGGATAAAGAACGCCTTACGGCACTGGTGCTGCTAGGAATCAAAGATAAAACCACTTTTCCCCTGATCTTCTATCGTGATAACTGCGCCGATATGGCAATTACCGGTGATGATTTCAGTGAAGAATACATTGCATCCGCTCGTTGTCTGGCTATCACCGGAACACATCTTTCTCATCCTAACACTCGCGATGCGGTGCTGACGGCCCTCAACTACGCCCGCCGTAACCGTGTGAAAACGGTCATGGATATTGATTATCGCCCGGTACTTTGGGGGTTAACTTCTTTGGGAGATGGTGAAACACGTTATATCGCATCGGAACAGGTAACAGCTCAGCTACAGGAAGTATTATCGCTATTTGACCTCATTGTTGGCACAGAAGAAGAGTTCCATATTGCTGGTGGTTCCACAGATACTATCGAAGCACTACGCAACATTCGTAAACTCACATCTGCTGCATTGGTTTGCAAACGGGGATCACTGGGATGCTCTATTTTTACCGCTGAAATCCCTAATGATCTGAATGACAGCATCACTATACAGGGCGTTTCTGTCGATGTGCTTAACGTTCTCGGCGCCGGGGATGCTTTTATGTCCGGCCTGCTACGCGGCTATCTAAATAACGAAGGTTGGGAAAAAGCCTGTACTTACGCTAATGCCTGTGGCGCATTAGTTGTTTCTCGTCATGGCTGCGCACCGGCAATGCCAGATAAAACAGAGCTTGATAACTATCTATCACGCGCCAATCAAATACTACGCCCTGATTTGGATGAAACACTTAATCACCTTCACCGTATCAGCGCCCGTAAAAATCAATGGGACGAACTGTGCGTCATGGCATTTGATCATCGTATTCAATTTATCGAATTAGCCCGACAAGCAAATGCCAGTATCAAACGTATTTCATCATTAAAACAACTTCTATTACGCGCCAGCCGGGAAGTTGCCACAGAAGCAGGGTTACAAGGAAAAATAGGCCTGTTATGTGACAGCACGTTTGGTCAGGATGTTTTAAACGAAATTACCGGTCAAGGTTGGTGGATAGGCCGCCCAATTGAGCTACCCGGCTCTCGCCCACTTTGTCTGGAACATGGCAACATAGGTTCCCAACTTATTGACTGGCCACTGGAACACATCGTCAAATGCCTTGTGTTTTTCCATCCAGAAGATGCTCACCCACTCCGCCTGGAGCAAGAGAAAAAAATTCGGGAAATTTATGCCGCATGCTGTAAATCTGGTCACGAACTTTTACTGGAAGTGATTCTACCTGCGGAAATGAAACACTCAGATGAATTCTATATTCGCGCACTTAGACGATTTTATAACCTTGGCGTTAAACCGGATTGGTGGAAACTCCCACCTCTCAGTTCTGAAAGTTGGGACAACATTAACTATCTCATCGAGCAGCGAGACCCCTATTGCCGTGGCGTCGTTATTCTTGGCCTTGATGCTCCACAAGAAGAGCTGGAAATGGGCTTTAATGCCGCAGCCGGCAAGTCTATCGTCAAAGGTTTTGCTGTCGGAAGAACCCTATTTGGTCAACCATCCCTAAAATGGCTAAAAAATGAGATTGATGATAACCGTTTGATCCAGAAAATAAAAACCAACTATCACAACCTGATTAGCCTGTGGCGTCAGCGCGGATAGCATTATTTTATTCAACTAGGAGCACCATCATGGCTGTTCAACTTGGTATCAACCCTCTGACCTGGACTAATGATGATTTACCCACTCTCGGCGCAGATACACCTATGGAAACCTGCTTAACCGAGGGCCGCCAGGCAGGTTTTACCGGTTTTGAATTGGGCAACAAATTCCCTCGTCAGGCTAACGTATTGGGTCCCATACTTGCCGCCCACAATCTCGTACTGGTATCTGGCTGGTACTCTGGCGAATTACTCACCCGTTCAGTAGCAGAAGAGATTAAAGCGGTACAATCTCACCTGACCCTGCTACGCGAATTGGGAGCTAATGTCATGGTATTTGCGGAAGTGACAAACTGCATTCACGGCGATCAAAATAAACCAGTCCATCTTCGTCCTCAATTTCCAGCTAACCGCTGGCAAGAATACGGTGAAAAATTGACTGAATTTGCCCGTTACACCCAAGAACAAGGTGTTCAGATTGCTTATCACCACCATATGGGAACGGTTATTGAAACTGAGAAAGATGTTGATCATCTGATGGAAAATACCGGAGATGAAGTTGGATTGTTGCTGGATACCGGTCATTTAACCTTTGCCGGCGCTGATCCATTGGCTGTTGCAGAACGCTGGGCAAAACGCATTAATCATGTTCACTGTAAAGACATCCGTCCTGACGTACTCAACGATATAAAAAACCGTAAAACCAGTTTCCTTGATGCTGTGCTGAGTGGTGTATTCACAGTACCGGGAGATGGTTGTGTTGATTATCCGGCAATTTTTCAAGTGTTGAAAAAACAAAATTATAAAGGCTGGCTGGTAGTTGAAGCAGAACAAGATCCTGCTGTTGCTCACCCACTGACCTACGCCACGATGGGTTATAACAATTTACGCAAATTTGCCAGAGATGCCGGATTGTTTTAATTAATCACAATCTGATTCATGCAAAAATAGTACTGAGGGTAGATAATATGTCCAAATTATTATCAAAATATCATGCACCGGATCAAAACAAACGAACTCAACATATCACGCCGGAATCAGCAAACTGGAAGTATGTCCACTTCGATGTTTATGAGTTGGCTTCGGGTGAAAAAATCACCTTGCCCGCATCAGAAAATGAAACCTGTCTGGTTTTAGTGGCAGGCAAAGCCACAGTGACTACGCCACATCAACGGTTTGAGCATATTGGCGATCGCATGCAGCCATTTGAACGCAAAAAACCTTATGCTGTTTACATCACTGCGGGGGAATCTGTTGAAATTATTGCCGATACCGCTCTTGAACTCGCGGTATGCCAAGCACCGGGTAAAGGAAGCTACCCGACTCGACTGATTACGCCACAGGATATTGATGCAGAACAACGTGGCAATGGCTACAACCGACGCTATGTTCACAACATTCTACCGGATAACAAACCTGCTGATAGCTTGTTGGTGGTTGAAGTCTTTACCGACGAAGGCTGTACCAGTTCCTACCCTAGCCATAAACACGATACCGACAATGCGCCACAGGAAACCTATTTGGAAGAAACCTATTACCATCGCCTGAACCCTTCTCAAGGATTCTGCATGCAACGGGTCTATACCGATGACCGTTCACTGGATGAATCAATGGCTGTTTACAACAAAGATGTGGTCATGGTCCCCAAAGGCTACCACCCAGTGGCAACCCTTGCCGGTTACGACAACTATTATCTCAACGTAATGGCCGGACCAACCCGCAAGTGGCTATTTACCTGGGAAAAAGACCATCAATGGGTTAATAGTGGAGAATATGCACAAAAGCATAACAATTGATGCATATTGAGAAGAAAATAGGTTGCTTTTTTAGCGCACTCAATCGAGTGCGCTGCTGCCTGTACGGCAGTGAACCATTATGTTAAGGCATTTCCTCTCAGGGCAATTTTCTAAGCTGCCTGTGCGGCAGTGAACATCGAGGACGCGAAAATGTATTGCTTCCCTCATTTCTAAGCTGCCTGTACGGCAGTGAACATTCAACACAGCTTCAACAACGCCTTGAGTGCTTTCTAAGCTGCCTGTACGGCAGTGAACTCCCAGACTTTACTACCGTCAATATCCTCGCTTTCTAAGCTGCCTGTACGGCAGTGAACCTGAAACACCAGGATTATCCCCGCACGCGCCATTTCTAAGCTGCCTGTACGGCAGTGAACTGAAATCCGTTTTTGAATGTCAAGTTTTGACATTTCTAAGCTGCCTGTACGGCAGTGAACTTCGTTCTCTCTGCAAACAAATGCTAAGAGAATTTCTAAGCTGCCTGTACGGCAGTGAACTGGAAATGGATGGCCTCATGAACCTTCACGGTTTCTAAGCTGCCTGTACGGCAGTGAACATCGTGAACTAGAAATTCCCGACGAATTTAACTTTCTAAGCTGCCTGTACGGCAGTGAACAGTCATTGGATGCCATTGCCAAGCCCACCGAATTTCTAAGCTGCCTGTACGGCAGTGAACTATCATTTCGTTCTCAATGTGCTTTCTCATCATTTCTAAGCTGCCTGTACGGCAGTGAACGGAGAGATGAAAGATTTACAGTATCTCAAGGCTTTCTAAGCTGCCTGTACGGCAGTGAACATGGGGCGCGGCTTTTGTTTTTGGCGCTTGGCTTTCTAAGCTGCCTGTACGGCAGTGAACATGGGCGGGGAAGAATAACTATCTCTGAATATTTTCTAAGCTGCCTGTACGGCAGTGAACTCGGGGTTTGCCACTTATCTCGTAATTCTTTTTTTCTAAGCTGCCTGTACGGCAGTGAACACGGTTTTGGTGACATTTTTTGTCACTGTTTTTTTCTAAGCTGCCTGTACGGCAGTGAACTGTTAGATACTACCTTTAATTTACTGATTATTAAAGAACATAATGATAAAAAGCAGAAAAACCCTTTTTATTAGCAGCGGCTAATCCCTTAAATAAATCAATAAGTTATAATTAGCCGCTAAAAAAGGGTCAAAACCAAGGGATGGTAGCTGATGAACTTAATCCATACGAGCTAAAAGCTCCTGACGTCGGTTTGTCTTGTATTGGCCCTTGTTTGACAAACAACAGAAAACTTTGACCTGATGACAAACTTTTGAGAAACAAGAACGGTAAATGAGTACGTTGTTCTTTGCTGATAGGAATACGCTGCCGAGCTTGTTCCCCCGTTAACCATCCCTTTTTAATAGCACGACGACGAAGTCGTTCCGCACTGCTTTTAACCTGCACTCGGCTGACACAGCGGTACTTAGTTTCTTGGGGAATTGGCTGGATATCAATCACCTCAGTATAATCCCTGAGCCCTTTTAACCACGGTAATGCTTGTAAGTCATTCAGCGCTTCGCTTGAACCGTGAATTCTCAGCGTATCCCCCAGTGTTTTTCTCGCACACGGAAAACTGACACCAACCTGCCCATTACTTAACTGCCCCAAAGCCCGATGCAGTTTAGCAAATAACGCTTCGAACAGGCTTTGCTGACTGAATTCAAGATCAGGAAGAACGCGAATTTCAAGGTAATAATCCATCTGATCCCCTTATTCACCTTTTTCACCAAAAACACCGCCACGAATTAACGTCGCTATAACATAGTGTTGCTGCTCTACTTCTTCTGGCGCTTTTCCTTTAACGACCCAGTTATCTAACAAAGTATAAAAATCCATTTTTGCTTTAGGCTGACGATAAGCCTTACCACGACTAGTTACAGAACCATAGGGCTCAACCGCTATTGGGCCAAGACCCAATTCCGTAGCGTCTGGATACCACGTATCAATAGTGCGGAGCGCATTACCCACTTTTTGCGAATGCAATGCAGCGATCTCATTGACCTGATACAACACTTTGCTTTTTTTACTGTTACTGTCGAGAACCAATTCTTGAGAAGGGAAAATTTCCTGCCCATGCCCTAAACGAACAAATGCCTCAACATTGAATAATGTTGATCCGTTACCTGACAATCCTTCCTCAATTTCAGCAGCAAGTTTAGCTAAGTTACCTTCTACCTTACCAAATTCACGTAAGCTGAAATCTTCACAATCAAACTCCCACCATTTGCCACTCTTACCACTTACGCGAACTTTAATTTCTTCTGCTCCAACCCGGTTACGCCACAAAAACCGTCCATTAGCCAAGTTTTCTGCATAACGTGCTGCAAGCGTTTTGAAACCATGTTCAGCAATATAACCGTTGATCACGTTTGCCAGTTCAGCTTGATAATCCTGATCATTACATACTGATGGTGTTGAAAGATTACCTAAGACCCGTAATGTAAAACTGACTTTTAGAGTATCAGCATCAAAAGGCAATGCGGCAACATCGACACGTTGCAGGTTTGCTTTTTGAATCTCCGCATCCAACTTAGCTGGATCGCTAGTTAAAGCGTTTTTCAAGCGGTTGGAAATCGTCCCCCGGACAGCTTTTTCCTGAATAGCAATAGGTTTCCATTCACCGTCGATTTGTTTCCAGTTTCCAGCAAACATTAAAGCATCAGAATTAGAAAGTTTACGCTCAAATGCCAGTACAGAAGCCGTTTTAATAGTTGATTTAGACATGTAGATATCCTTCTTTAAATTAATCAGTCGATTATTCTTACTTTCTTATTGGGTTTGGATTGACGGGAAACAGTCTGTTGATTACAACACCTGTAGACACCCTCTCCTTCTTGATAGTCATAACACCAGAGTAACTGGCGAATATCGTCAATACGGTGCGGGCTTTTCCATTCACCTACTCCGTAGATTGCTTCAACAAAACAAAATGGAGCATTAGGATCACGGGTTTTATCTACTTTCCCGGCGGGATATAGCGGCGATATTGCCTGATAACCTGTCATCAAGGGGACTAAATATCCCGAAGCAGGTTTGGGAACATACTCCCAATATGCCGGGTCACCAATTTCAGGTTGCTTATCATCCTGCTTAGGAATAGCCCGCATTTTAATAGCGGAAAAATCAAGCCAGGCGTCAATCATTTCTGCTTGAGGATTATCCTGTTTTAATTCTTCGTAGTGTTTAGTTAATAACTCAGAACGATCCAACAAAGCAAACCCCGGCAGTAAACGACGCATTAATTTACGGGTTGCCTGTTCTCGCTGTGGAAAAGCAATAATATCCACTTTAGCAATTTCAGTGATAGTACCACCGGCTAATCTCTGAATTTGGCAGATCTCCCATAAATGTTTTTCTAAATTCCTAGTACCTTCATCACCATTTTCAATTTCGCCAATGCATTCAATTAATAAAGAAACCGTCATATGCATACGGCCTTCTTCATTAAATGCCGCCGTTTTTGCTTCTTTAGTTAACGGGTTTCGGGTTAATGCAAAAACTTTATCCCTAATAGGATCAGATTGATAAGCATGTAATTGGTGGTTATGACAAATAACGCCGCAATTTTCTAGTCTTAAATCATGGCTCTGCTGTAATTTACGTGAAAGTGCATGAGTAAACCCAAGAAAATGAGTGATTGCCGGAAAACCATAAGTTATACCCGTAATCGCATTCGCGTTTTCTACTTTAATATGGCGCAAAACAATCAAATAACTCATAACGGCACCTCTGGCAATTCATCCTCAAATTCACGTAACCGTTTTTTAAACACAAAGGCCCATTCACGACGTTCAACATACTTAACTTTTAACTGCGGGTGTCTTAAGCCTTCGTTCAACCAGTGACCAAAATCATAGGCAATCTCTCTTTTCCAGTCCCCTCCATCACGCTCAAATTCGAATATTTCATCCAATTGGCAACGATAAGGATCAAGCCAAAGCTGTTGAGAACGCTTTAATTTGCACTTATCATCTGCGCTCCAACCTTTAGAGCTAACCAAATTCTGCACACCAGCAACATAGTTAAACAAAATATCAATAATTTCATCAACATATTCCTGACGTCTCCGTCTGATTTCCACGTTACTTTCAAGGTCTTGAACTTCTAATAAATACCACTGCATCTTCCAGACAGTGCTACGAGCCAACGTATCGAATTCACTACGCGAACGGAAAATAGATGTATGCTTCATTGGGGGCTTGGGAATATCTTGCCAGTTAGGAACATAGCAAGGTAAAAGCCAAACCCGCCCACTGCTTATACTGTTAAGGTAAGAAATATTTTGTGGTTTAGTGCCACCAAAATTCTGTACCGCAGTATCTGCGTAACTCACCCTAGTTTCAGGATGCCAACGTTCTTCTTTCTTAGCTTTATTAATTTCTTTAGATGACTCACCAAAACGAGATTCAGCAATACGCTGATACATAGCATGAGCTAGTGATGAGGAAAAGAGCGGACTTAATAAGTGATACTCACCAGTGCTAACTGGGAAATAGAGCTGTTTTGCCAGCTTATGCGAAGAGAGCGTCTCATCTGACAAAGCTTGCCGAAATCCCTTCACCCAATTTTCAAACTGTTGCTCGCTTTTCGCCAATTCAGCTAACGCCGAATAATCGCCCCGATGCATAGACGCCACTAGTGAGTCTCCTTGATATTCAGTTTGCAGTAGTTTTGCAATATCAAGAGCGGCCGCATTGCCAACAGCATCTATCGCAGGTTTATGCAAAGTTACAGTGGAAAGATATTCATTACTTTCCTTGCTGTTTAAGGATGATGCAAAAATACTACTACCTTTTGCATCACTATGGGTAAATTTCAGAGCATGTGTCACCAAATTGATTTGCTTTGCCCGGTTAGCGGCATCATCCAACCAATTTCTGATCTCGTAACGTTCTTCCAGATCTTTGCGTTGTTCAGCAACCTCTTGTTGGACAAATTCAATATCTTCTGCTAAGTCTAGTTTCGCTAGTTTCTTTTCTACCTCTTTATCAAAAGATTCCAACTTTTGCTGTTTACGACTTTCAATATAATCGACAATAAATCGGCTTAATCCACTTGCATTCATAACCTCTTATTCACCTTACTCAAAATGTTATCAAAATGCGCCAAACACCCCTAAAAGTGGGCGATAACGCCACGCTTCTCTGTCTTTTTCCTGAGATATATCTCATCCAAAACACTGACTGACACCTTTTAACTCCATAATACATATGGCTGTCAACACTCAGAGTTAGAATCAATCATCGTGTACCCACTCACGTACACGATGAACCTACCTCTTAATACCTATATTTGTTTTACCGTCTGCTGGCTGATTGTAATGCTCACAATTATCGTCTTCTGGCCTTGAGTGACATCAATCAACTGAAAATTAACATCATTTCCAGCGGGCAAGCAAAAAAGGAGTACAAAAAACACACTCAGTACATTCTTAACTATATATATGTAAGTCGATTTTCTCTTCACCGCTATTCTCCGCATAATTAGACGCCTAAATAAGATGTTCCATTATCTTATTCTCAGCCACGCAGAAAATCAACATCCTATTTAGTTTCCACTAAGTAATGAACATCCTAAAAAATTATAGGATTAAAGATTACCATACTTAACCTACAAAGATCTTTCATAACTTCATATAGAATTTAACTTCTCAAACATTTATCATGTGAGCTGCGAGTACTGCTGGATAAGCAGCTTAGAAATATTTAGTTTCAACTATCCTAAACTGCCGCACAGGCAGCGGCGCACTCAACTGAGTGCGCCAAACACTCCTAAAAATGGATGATAACGCCACGCTTCCCCATCATCTTTTTTCCGGAGGCATATCTCGCCAAAGTGTTGACTAATAGCCTTTAGTTCCATCTCATAGATATCAGCCAAATGCTGATAAATCGTCTCAGTATCAAGTTCAATCCAAATACTCACACCCTGTGCAAACGATAATTCCAGCAGATAATCAAATGATCCACTCTCTTTTACACCCGTAAAGCCACTGTCTGATTCTATAAACCTTACCTCTTCACCTTCTTCTTCAAGCCATAAATAGCACAATTCATCTGGTTCAGACCGACGAAACGGTTTACAACGTTGAAGCTCTGCACACCATGAAGCTTCTTTTCGCCACCAAAGAGCAGTGCAATAACAAAACGGCTTCTCAGAATCACCTTGAAGCTCATCCCACAAACGTTGATGTTCAAGATCAACCAAGTTCTGAAAAGGTGAACATTCCCCTGCATCATCTCGTTCCCTAATCCTAGGCAATGCACTAATTAGTTCATATTGATAAGGCTCCAGTAATTCACATAAATCATGGCTGGCAAGGCGATAACTTGTTGATTCAAACCCTGGCCGACAATAAACTGGATGTTCTAAATCAGTCGCTTTAAGTGCCTTATAGTTTTTCGCCAGAATATGCAGATTAGGCCCCTGTGGTTCTTTTCGTCGATGGCGTTGGATACGCCCAGCAAGTTGTATCAATGAACGCATTGAACTGGGTTCAGCAATGGACCAGTCGTAATCATGATCCCGACCAACTTCAGCTACAGATGTAGCAAGTACGACAAAAATATGGTGCTTCTCTGGCATCTCCTCTAATGCCTTGCGGATTTCTGCCACCTGCCACAACTCTTCTTCATCGTATCGTGTTAACGTTGAATCCAACCGATGTTCAAGATGAGAACGTATCGCTAAAGGATGCTGGCTGTGATAGACACAATAATGGATACGTACATTTTTAGGGGATGGTATCTGCAATAACCGCTGTGCGACGGCAACTAGTGGATTGATGTTTGCCATACGGATTAAACCAATAGAGACGGTTTTACCCGATGAATGAGTTTGATGATGTTCCTCATGCAATTTCAATATAGAACTATGCATCACTTCAGCGATAGCATTAATAACATTATCAACTTTACGACTTTCAGAAATAATCTGTACAAGTTCAGCTTTACGCAATGGCACTATTTTTTTAAGCCAGCCAATACGCTTATTAACGAAAATATTATGCTGTTCCTGAAACTGATATGCATCGACCACATCCTGTTGAGTCGTTTCATATTCATCAAACCAAGCACAGCAGATATTCACCGGGGCATTTGGCTGACCACATGCTAATTGATAATCTTGGCGTCCAGCCCGATAAGCATTGAACAATGTCTGAATCAATGCAGGCGGTAATGTGGCAGATGAAAGCAATACCCGCGAACCTAATAACCCTGCCCAGTTCACTAACCTACATAAAGCCGACAAATCGTTAATATCAAAATCATCCGGCTCATCCAACACCAAATCAGAAGTGAGTAATCTCAGCATGGGTGCGATTTGCTTCCCACCGCGAATACCCTCAGTGGCGGGAATTAAATGGTCGATGGTTGCCACCAACACAGGTGCGCTAAGCAGCTTATTAAGTTTATTATCTTTACGTAGCCAATGACTCAGACGCCCATCATCTAAGCTACCGTCATAACTGACATACTGGTGTTCAGCAAATAACGCTTCCGCAGATATGCTGCCCACATCAGGCTCCAGCGCCTTTTGGCGAAGTTGATGTAATTCTTTCACTGCCTGCGAACCAATCAGTACCGCTAAATCATCTTCTTCTAAATGTAGTCTTTTACGTAATGCATCACCGGTTTGTAGCGTTAACGTTCTTAATCCTAACGCGATAGAAAAACGGCATCCTTGTTTTTCATCAGCTAATCCATACATGATGCGTGCATTAGCAAAAGTTTTACCACAACCAGTAGAAGCCATATTAATACCAAAAAAGCCCTGTTCTACTGAACGTTCACGTAAAGCACATGCAATATCGAACGCCTGATCCTGCCAACGGTATTTTTCATCTTTACTGCGTTGTTTAAATCCTTTATGCCGAGTAATCGCAGGCAGCGTTTTACGAATATGTGGCAAGTTTCTCCCTAGTAATAAAGCATTCTGCCCAACACCAATATTGTGTTCATCTAATCGCTGCTTGCACTTACCGGTGGTCTTATCAGTATTGGCAAACACATCATAGTTGACATCCTGCCAACCCAAAGTTGCAGGCAACGATGAATAATGATGATCGGCCAGCATTAAAACCAGTCGAGACATATGACTGGTGAAACGCTGGTTCAGATTGCCATATTGCGATAATGACGTTGATTGCAGCGCTCTTCGCGCAAATTTTTGTGCTTTCTGACACCAAGTCAGACTGCGGATAGGTGTACCATTTGGGAATGTCCAAACATCACTCTTATCCTGATTACTCCAATCCTTCTTATCCATGTTGACTGAGTTCCACGACGGTTGTAACTGCTTAGTCAACCAATTATCAATGTATTCCAGTTGCGGCTCGTTTGAATAATCACTGTGATAGGAAGGATAAACAGGCAGACGATGATGAGAGAGGATTAGCCAAGCGACAGTGGTTGCCAATGGCGGTAAATTAGTAAAAGGGTTTGTATATTTTTTATCGATACCATCCTTAACCAAACGGGAAAGAATCTTATCCTCATCACTAGGCTCAATCTGACTCAACGAAGTCAGCCACTCCTTATCATTTTGCTTATCAACAAATGCCTGAAATAAACGCAGAGATACCCATTCATGTCGATACGGTTGAAACCGCCCATCTCCTCGTAAACCTTGCTGGAACAACGCATTAGCTTTACCAAAATCATGAAATAACCCAGCAATCGCTGCCAATAAGCTGATAGCTTCTACACTATGCCAGTGATTTTCATCCTGACTTTTCAGCACATCACGTTGTGTTGTATTTGTAGGTACAACTCCTCGTGAGTTAAAGCGCCGCAAATTCCCGACTATCCATAACAGCTCAGTTTGACCACCACTTTTTATCCAATGGCAAGCCACCGCCGTATTACGACGCGCCGTTTTACGCAATAGCTTACGCAAAGTATTTAAACCTTCCAGTGTGATAGCCGTTTGCCAAGTTCTATCACCTTTACGTTCAGCAAATTGATCCAAAATTCGGCGGGTTTCTGTTAGCGCACGTTTGTTGCATTGAGAGACTAAAAGAATATTCATCGTGCCACCTGACTCAGTTGTTGAGCCGTTGTTTGCAAGGCATCAATCATAGTGTCCAATGCCTCAGCTTTCTGAAATCCACTAATACAGCGTTGGCGAAATTCCTGTTCATCTTCTCCAGCCATTGCCGCTTCTAAGCTGCCTGTACGGCAGTGCACATTACTCAGGCAGCAATGCGTGAATTTGCTAATTTCTAAGCTGCCTGTACGGCAGTGCACTGTTACATATTAACTTTAACTTGTTGATTTTTAAATAGCATAACTATTAAAAAATGAAAAACCCTTTTTATAAGAGATAATTAATTTATACATAAAATCAATCAATTACAACTCACCTCAAAAAAAGGGTAAAAATAAGGTAGCAACAAAAATACCATCACATACTTAAGTCGTATGTCCTAAGATCTATACAGTAAGTGAGAATTACTGCCTGTAAAATGTTCAATTATGATGGAACCATTCACTGAACTCTGTCATCAACAAAAACTAGCACCTGTTATCTCGTAGCCTTTTTCAATAATGACATCATTCAATACGCCAACAGTTGCACTAATTTCACCATGCATTTAAATATTGAAAGTTTCAGTGTTACCCAATTTACCAAGTCTCCAATTCAATCAAACTCATCTACTCATGAATTATTTTATTTTCATTCATCTATTTTATTAGCTAATAATCCTATAATAATTCACCTCCAGAATACACCACCATTATATCAATCGTTTATATAAACCATTTCAGCAGCCATTCCTATCATTAAATAAAAACATCAGGTTGTTTTCTCATATATCTAATATTTCACTCCATCTGAACAATGGTGGATTATCTCTATAATTAAGAAAATGCCCTGAAAATATCAGAGCATTTTTTAAATTAAACGCATTGCTTGCTATTATCGCCGTAGTATGGTGTAAGAAAATATCATGTTACGAAGATAATCGTTGTCAAATTTATTATCAATGATTTCACCAGTCTCAATAATCAATCGATGAGTTGGCTCTTTTGAGCAAAGAATCATAAGTCGCATTTTGTCTTTTATAAGCCAACTATCATTGCTTGCCGGACTAAACCAGTACGATTTGATCAAGATATTACCCTGACTATCACAAGGCATTTCATTAAATTTCACTGTCCAGTTAGCATCAACTTCCATTTCTTTATCGATAGGCCCATTCTCACCTTTAATATCAATATACCCGTCATCTTTCAAGTTGCCTCTTTGTTGGCTGCACTCACTCACCCCGGTCACATAGTTATCTATGCTCCCGGGGATTCGCCCCCTTGCCACCGCGATGCATATTGAAATCCATAGGGTATAGAACCATAAAATAAGAATTCACCATCCACAAGGTGAATTTTACCGTCACTCCATCTCGAATATCCTAACCCAATATTTTTAGGAATATTTACCAACGTTTGATATTGAACACCTTTAACTGAATACATCATGTTTCAATCCCCTTTGGTATAATTACTGTATGAAAATAGAATTCAACCACTTCGGATTTAACTAACAAATGCAATATTATTACTCTATGAATAAATAATTTCATATTCCTTTAAATAATTCATTAGTTTTTCCATTCCATATTTTTTATAGTCAATTATTTAACCTGATTATAAATAAATTTATCCATCAACAAGAAACTTTACTAAATCCTGATATTTTAAAAAGACAACTTTAAATTACTCATATTATTGCAAATAAAAATCATTTAAATAAATTAATTTTTCATATGAAATCAAATTAATCCTTTGCATTAAAAAACCTATAAATCATTGTTTTTAATTCTAAAAAATCACATGCATTCCAATTAAAAATTAATTATAAAAAGATTATTTGATATTTATCGCACATAAGGATTAATAGAACAAGCAGTTATCAAGAGCCAATTTTTCATTATGAGGCAACTCAGCATTAACCACTTTTGTATACAACGTGCATATTTCAATATTAAATATATTAATTAAGAGCCAATCAATTAAGTCACCAAATATTATATTTGGTGGTTCATGAATATATTCCACATCCAATTATATTCACTAAACTCCTTTTACATCACTAATAAATTTAAACATTTAACCACTCAGAATAAATATTAAATTAAATTTCACAGATAAAATCGCTTGTAATATATATTACCAAATAACTGCAATGATAAGGAAAAATAGAATAAATCTTATATATAAACGCTGGCTAAGTCTTTGAAATTTAAAACAATAGTGAATTTTACATCCCTACCTTGTCATTTCACTCCAATATAATTAAAAAAATAAAACCATACACATCTCCACACATAAAAAAATATCATCATGAAATTACGACTATCTGAAAGAAAAGGGAGAAATTATTGAACAATGGGAAAGTAAGCTGCTATCGCTGTGAGCAATAAGGGCCAAATGGCCCTATCATTATGCCGCCCTTACAATGTAGTTAAATGCGATATTGCGAGGGCGATTCTCTGAGGCTACAGGAACAACCCTTGACGCCAGGAATCCAAAACCATATGGAGTATCCGTGTCAGAAATATTTACTGATTTGAAACTGCCATCTGTGGCTATTCCAAGAACTTGACTAGCATAAATAGCCCCTCTTGTTGCCAAATGATAGTTTGGTGCTATCATGCCGGCGAATGAACCCTCAATATTTCTAATGGCATCCCCCTGAGAAGTTAAAATTCTACGGCCACTATCAACACCTCGTTTATCATCCCAACCTCGAATAAATTCCCCTCTTAAATCGGGCAATTTACCGTCAGGATAAGCTTCTGCTAACTTTGGGTACTGTAATTTATCGAAAGCTGAACCGTTACAAGTGAAATAGCCAACAGGTGGATTGGGCAATGGCCAAGGAATAGGAGAACCAACAGGAACTTCATTGGCGGTTTTAATTCGATTATCTGTATATTCACGCAATGAATTTGCTATTTCCTGAGCAAGCTTTTGTGTAACTGCCAATGTGTCACTATCGCCAATCACATTTGTAAGCTGGACAGCACCTTTTTGTGTTAATGAAGCACAAGGAACGTTTGTTGCAATTTTTTGTTCTAACGCTCGATTTAATTGTGCAGTAAGTTTGGCTATGCCCCCATTATCCAAAACATCAGCGCCAGATTGTTCCGCAATAAAATTAGCTACAACAGATGATATTATTGAAGATTGGCGTAATACCTTATTTAACACATGAGTAGAAACATTCTCTGGTGGAAACCCCGTCTGTAAATTCTGACTTTCTTCATATTTTTCTTGACTCACTACATTAGCATCATCACTAATAGAAAATGCTTTAAAATCATTTTTTTGATTCATATGCCTTCCTTAAATCAAATAACATTATTTCATAATCAGTATATTTAAATCATTGTAAAAACAATCCCCTTGCAACTCATGCAAATCAAAGTCTAGTTTAGAAAAATAATAATGTGTTGTTCTTATTCCTTATAAGGTTAACTAATTTTGTATAATTGGTTACAATAAGCAATTCAATATCAAGCAGTTACTATTATCTCTCTTCTTTCATTTCTTACTATAATTTTTCTATTTCAGGTTATAAACTGAATCTCTTTCAATATCCTAATTCAAACATCAACAAAACCATTGTATGAACGACCTGTTTATTCAGGCTATTGGCTATTCCAACCTCTGAACATCAGACGCTTGCAGAACGTCAACGCGAATCAGTAATAGCCGGTATCTTTTCCATTCGAGTAGAGAGGCTTTCTCTATTCCGCGACAACTTCTAAATCAACAGAGTTTTGTAGCAATGAGAGTGTTTCATTTGCTTGGGAGGGAGCGCAATACTGGCATATTAATATTTAATAAATTAATTTTATTAAAAAAGTTACATACACCCAATAATACCCCCACATTACTTTGCTACATCAAACCTAGTAGATTTTACGTGGAAATTAGATTTATACCCGCTTAACTTGAAGATGCAGGATTCAGAACCTGGAAGTTGTCATTAATACGGCACGACAGGTTCCCGGCAAGTTCCGGTAATATTTCCGTCAAAAAACGATGTATTGCCTGCCTGAACAAGGCTGTCGAGGCGAAATAAGGGTTATTCCTGACCTGTTCATTCATCACCTTCCACAGCCTTTCTATCGGGCTCAGATTCGGGCTGTATGGCGGCAAGTAATGAAGATCAATATTCATTACATAAGCCCAGTCTTTCACCAGCCTGCTTCGGTGGTAACCGGCTCCGTCAAGGATAATATGAACCTTCTGACTGATCGGATAGGTCTCACGGATGGCAATGAAGAACTCGGCGATGTGATAACTGTCGATACGGTCATATTCGCGCACCACCGTTTTACTGATATCGGCCAGATTCAGGGCGCCCATCAGGTTCAGACGGGTACGGCTTCCCGTGGTTTTCACCGCGGTTTTCTGACCTTTGCGCATCCAGCCATAAGCGAGTTTCGTCCCCTGCGTGGGATGGACGCCATCAATGAACAGGATGGGCTCATGGTCTCCGGCTTCCTGCTTCAGTTTCCCGTAGGCTTCCATAAAAACCCGTTGCTGTTCCGCATTGAACTTGTGGGGCACGCCGGTCGGTTTTTTATAGCTGAAGCCATTGTGGTGCAGCCATTTATTCATGCCGGGAACGGTGTAACGGATATTCCACCACTCTTCGACAAGACGGATAACCGCCTGTGTGGTGGGCAGAAGATTGGCGGTCAGATAAGCGATAAGTGCCTGAGTCTGTGTTTCGCTGAGATAGCTCTGAGAGCCGCCATTTTCGGGTTTCAGCTTAGCTTCATTAAGCCAGTCATTGAGGTGACGTCGGACAGTGGTTTCGTGGATAAGTTGCGAACGGGCGATCATCTCGGGAGACCATCCATCAGCAGAGAGCAAAACACATCGTATGCGATCACAGATATGACGATCCCTGCACGTCCGATGCAGGTTGATGAGTTGTTGCTTTTGCTCTTCGCTGAGATAAATAGTCATACTGTTAGGATGATCCTTATTTCAGAGAAAATCAAGCATCTTCATTGAGCACTGGTATATAACTGTTTAATCATCGTGTTAAAGCAAAAAAGCCATGAGATTTGAAAATGGTCAAACTTGACTGCCATTTCACGCTCAAGGCTTCATATAAACATTTATCATTTTTACGAATTAGATCACAAATTAAAGCGGATTATTCCTGTGGTTTATCGCGAACCCTACGCTCAATTAATCGGTCATACATATCGAAGTAACGGCTAGGCCAAATTTCAGAAGGATGTATACCGAGATAATCCGCAATTATCCACTGCCTACTGAGTGCATTTGATAACCTGATTACCATCGAATCTCAGCTAGCTTGAGTAAATACTCAGGTATAGGTGCTGCCCGGATACATGAATAAATAAGCTGTTCGAATGTTTTTTTAAGGTTAAAGCGCCAATTGAACCTGAAACAGAATTCGGCAAGATAACGAGGTAAATACTTTTTGCTAATCGAATGATATGTTCCGCGTATCGAATTTTTTACATGACTAATCATTGTGTTAACCCACTGAAAATAAGGAAGCTTAATACTCTGCGCTCCACCGCCGGTGACGAGGGGCAAATGGAAAGTCCCGGCTTGCTCAATCCCCCGAAAGCAAGCTAATCCATCTGAAATAACAAGGGATTTTGGTTTAAGATGCACTTTAGCCCAACGAGTAAGTTCCTCGGTCTTAAACCCTTTCACAACGCTGAAACGCATGAACATAGAGTGGCCCTTTTCATTCATTGAAACCGCCGCAACGAAAGGGCATTTCCCTTTTGCCCCTCGCCCTCGGGGACCATGCTGAGCCCCTCCCCAGTAGACGTCGTCAAGCTGAATAAACCCGCCGAGAGGCTTTTCGTCATCCCGTTCTTTCATCGCTTTCATTAGCTTGTGTTTCATACGCCATGCAGCGTTGTAGGAAATGCCCAGTTGACGTGACATTTCAAGTGCAGAAATCCCATTTTTTTCCTGAGTCATGAGATAAATCGCCAAAAACCACACAGTTAAAGGTAATTTTGACGCAGAAAACAATGTGCCGGCCGTCAAAGATGTCTGATGATGGCATTGATTGCACTGATAAAGGAGACGAGATTTTAACTGGCAATACTTATCATGCCCACAATGAGGGCAGTGATACCCCGTAGGCCAGCGCATATCGAACACCTGTTTCTGGCATTGTTCTTCATGACCATATAATGAAATAAACTCATGAATAGAAATGCCTTTTTGGAATTGAATCTGATTTTTAGCCATTTTCATTTACCTCCACGCAGACTTATTTTAAGTATACGCCTATGGGAGCTGAATTTAAGTGGTAATCAGGAAAGTTAATGTAGACATCTCCATAATATTTTACTATCTATTTCAATAATCATCTCAAGCGCACATACAACCTACACTCACTTACTAGTGCTTGCAATAGAATATTACTTCTATTTATCAGTAAGTTATATTTTTGAAAATACTTCATTAATAGATAAACCGAATTAGTTGCCCTAAAATCGTCATTCAGGGTGTGAATGACTATATTTGGCACTGAGCTACCCATACGAAAGACCTTGATCAGTTTCGGGCGAATACCTGAGAAACCATTCATGCTGAAATGTCTAAATTAGCTGAGATGGATTCAATTTAGCTTACTCGTGCTCTAGAACGTTCCTGTTCACGAATTCGGGCCTCAATTTCGGTGTAAAGATTAGCCTCTGCGTTTTCTCTATCCGTTGCAGTAACAACTAAAGCATATGATTCGTGTTGATTATTGAGTGGAGCCCCCCACTCACGATCATTTCTGGTTACAACTACAAACCACTTTTCATTAGGAGAGCGACGCTTAAATACCCAACTAGATGATTGCACTGTACCGTGGTCACGTTGTTGTGCAGTAACAGAACGGTTACTTGTCGCATCTTCATTCCTGGATTTTATGCCATCCTGTACATCATGATTAAAATACTGCTGGACATCCTGTAACGATGTTCCTTTTACGAGTCTATAGGATATTTGCGTAGCCGCATAATCCAGCCTAGTCGTTCTGACGGCTGGTGAATAAGCTAAAGTAATGTGCTGTTCTCGCACTGCCCGTTGAGTTCTTAAAAAGGAAGCGGGTAATGGAAGCTCAAAAAATTGATGTGTATTATTTACAATTTGTTCTTCACACATCATAACAACTACTTCTTCTGATGAACGGTATAAACCGTCTTCCTCGACTACTCCATATCCAACAATATCCCGAATAATGCTACGGTTTCGAGTTGCTAACTCTGCTTTATAACACTCAACAACTTCTCTAGAAAATGTATTTTCCATCTGAGGAGTCAATACTGCATGATTGACCAGCATCGCTCGCAACATATTGGCTGACATATCTGGATATTCATTTAGTAAACGTCCAGCAAGATACGTTATATACGGTGCAGAAAAACTAGTTCCACTTTGTTCAGAGAAAAGTGTGCTTCCTTGGAATTGATGGTGACAACTTAGAACGCCAAGCCCTCTGGCATATGGTCGCCATTGACCTCCGTTATTACGCATGGGTGCAGCGAAATTTCCACCATGGGCTACTATTTCCGGTTTAAAAGCTCCTTTCACTGACGGCCCGTGGCGTGTGAATGGCGAGGGTTGAAATTCTCCCGCTGGACTTAAATGACTAATTTCATTCGCCCTACGTTGAGCATCAAATGTTGCATTGTGCTTAGCATAACTTCCTATCGTGAGAACATTGAGTGCAGGGGCTGGATCGATGATAATGGAACTGTTATGGATTAAGTAACTGGGGTATTCAGCACGCCAACTTTCCTCTGGAACCTCAGGATCACTACTTCCATTAAAGTTACCTGCAGAAACAACGAACAGGATGTTATGACGACGAACCAACACATCAAGAACATAAGCAATTCCTCTGATATGCTTACCATCATATGGTGCATTCGCGTTACCAAGTGATAAGTTAAATATACGACATCCTAAATCTACGAAATATTCTACTGCCCGAGTCAAGGTTGTTTCGATCGTAGAAGTATCAAATTCCCCATCAGAATTAAGGATTTTTCCATTATATAACCACACTAACGGCTGCCAGAAATTACTGGCATCACAGGCTTCAACATCACCATATAGCGCAATACCTGCAACAGCAGTACCATGTCCGCAATGGTCAAACTCGTCCTCATTAACCACAAAGCTTTCGCTTTCAGCTATTGCACTACGCAATAATGGGTGTGCTGTATTAATTCCACTATCAAGGATACAAATCTTTACAGCGTCAGGAGGTGGAGAAGGGATGTTTGCAGGAATAATGTTGATATCTTTGTTCAGTTTTTCGTAAGAAATACCGCTTGAAGGAGGCAGATCAACCATACGGACATCACGATGGGTTAGTAGTTTTTCAGCTTGCTCGCAATTTACTCGAACCCGATACATCAACAAGCTATCAAGATTAATTCGATCCAAACGGTGAATCATATTTTCCTGAAGCCAGTTTTCAAATTCTTCGCAGATCCGTTCTCGTGAAGGATGTCGTGTGGTTTCTATCGGCCAAAGTTCAACATCTAGACCGAATGATTCTAATTCAGGAAAACCATAATGCCTGACTGACCAGCTTTTGCGATCCTCACTAGACCAAATATCAACACTGTCTAATGCTGTTAGGATCTGCTGGTAGGTAATATGCCCATGTCCCAATTGTGACAGATGCTCCTCAAAGAGGGCAATTCCGCGTTCATCAGCAAAAGCAATACAGATCGTTTTGTCTTCTTGGCTAACGAACTCGATACCATGCCTGTCCAGATGAGCAATATCTAACATCCCAGTATATTGTAATTTAAGCATGTACCGGCCATCTTTATCTTTTCCTGGAATTTGCGGGGTAGCTAATTGCGTAATACCCCGTAATTGCTCAGACAACATGCTTCCATGCAGACGCAAATCGGCACGTGATGTTGTAGGAATGCTAAACTGACGTGTGCGCCTAGGGTTCTGAAGAGATTCTTTCGCGATACTAAGATGTTTATATTGTTCCGTCATTTATTATCCCTGACGAGTTTTATTTACATTTTCCCGCAAGAGTGCATTCTTAAGGTCTTTCAGAGTTAAAAACTCTTGGCTACGTAAAATCATTCTTTTGATTGCACGTCTTACAATCCGTTCTAAATCGGCACCACTTTTTCCAATAAATAGTGAGAGAACGGCATCATCTTCAAGCTCAAACTGGCGACGTATGCCACGAAGTTTTAGCTTCATCAACTCTAATAATTGATGCTTGTCGGGCAATTGGAATTCGATTGCATCGTCAAACCGCCTCCAAATAGCGCTATCCAGAATATGCTCATGGTTCGTTGCCGCAAGAATCAAGCTTTTCCCCTGATATGCATCCATCATCTGTAGAACTGCATTCACGACCCGTCTTAATTCGCCATGATCCCCACTATCCCCTCGTTCTTTACCAATAGCATCAAACTCATCGAAAAGTACAACCATTGGATACTGAGAGATAAAATCAAATATTTGGCGCAGGTTAGCAGCTGTCTCACCAAGATAAGAAGAAACAAGAGTATCAAGCCTGACGATTGCCAAGGGCATATCCAACTCACAAGCAACTACTTCTGCTGCCAGAGTTTTACCACATCCCGGAGGACCAAAAAAGATTACTTTACTAACAGCTTTCATTCCATAGCTGCGTAGCACATCAGCTCTGCGATTTTCTTCAAGAATCTCTTCGATCGCATCTGAACTTGATTTAGGTAGTACGATTTCATTCAGAGAACGGCTTGGCTGTTTAATATCCAGTAATGGGAGGCATCTCTCTTTATCAACAGGTATCTGGGGAACAGCAGGCACACGGGAGGTCTGTACGACGTGATCTCCATAAAGGATATGTTCAAGATCATTCGCAAGAAGATGATGCTGTTTTTGCCGTTCTTCCTCAATGATCACTTCCGAAACACGACGGAAGGCCACGACATCACCTGTCGCCCCAGCTTTTATAAGCTGTCTGAGAACCTTACCGTTTGCCATTTTTTTCCCTAACAAATCAACGTGCATAAAATCTTGCATTCAGTTTAGCATCGCCACGGCCTTATAAGAAGTTAGCTTTATCTAGATTTTTTGAATTGTTATACTTTTTTCGTTTTTTTAGAAAGAACTCTCGAAACGCCCTATATTTGTGACGTTCTCCCCCGTAGATTAATATGAATAATGTCCACACCTGGCACAAAGCCACCTATTTGGTTAGGTTTCATTTAGATCATCAATAGCGTCAGATCGAGCCTTATTTGGTAATCAAATTGCTACAACTAGCTCACTTTTGTCCAGAATCAGGCTAAAGGTAATTTCCAATGATTTAGATGTAATAGTTCAACCCCACACTGACGCGCTACGCTTGTCTTCTCCGAGTTACCGGGCTAATACATTAACCCGGCAACTCGAAGATCTGAAAGATCACCTTCCAGAGAAAACATTTTTACCTACCCCCCTATTAAAGAATTATGGATAAAACTGTTCACCTTTGAATAATTCTATTTAAATTCATTCGGTTAAAGGGTAATGAGTTGGAATTAAACTCTTCACTACTCTTCACCCAACCGTTCACCTCCAATCAGAAAAAAGGTGAACTGTAGTGGTGAACACTTTTTTATATTTCTTTGAAAAATGTCTGTCATCAGAAAAAAATTATTCTTCTGGCTGGCTATTCCTTGTCAGTTTCGGCATCCATTCGATAGCGGTATCAAGATTCAGGCTCAGATTGCTACGAATGCCCTGTTTGCTTTTCTTGCGTAAGTATTGCTGGCTGTACTCTGCCAGTGCGCCCAGCATATCCATGCCGAAGCGAGTCACAGAAACAGGCTTGTTCAGGTTATTGCCTTTCATATAAGCAAGATAGGTGTGATAAAGATACTTACGAGGGTTGAACGGCACAATCTCCGCATTGCCGATTAACAGACCATCAGCTTCATGGGAAGCTAAGATAACCGCAAAAATCGACCAGTGGATCTGTACCGCGTTTGATATCCAGCGCCTCCGCAGATTTCTGCTGCCCTGCCAGTAATAATTGCATATGTCCAAACTTCACCACAGCGTTGGAGGACTTTCTTTAATTTATCGGTAAAGCCTCTCTTTTCCATAATAGAAAGGAGGTCTAATAATTCGAGGGGTTTTATTTCAGCAATCGGGCGATGACCAATATAAGGGAAAACATCTTTTTCGAAAGCGTCCATCATATCTTCACGATAACCAACAGGCCATCTGTATTTTCTTCCCTCGCACCATTCACGCGTAATACTTTCAAAGGTGTTACTGATTTCTCCCTGAGCCACAAGTTTCTTCTGTTTTTTATCTTGGTTGGGATCAATACCTTCGGTTATCAGTTTCTTGGCTTCATTACGTTTTCTTCTGGCCTCTGCCAGAGAGATAAGCGGAAAAGTGCCAAGAGCGAGTAATTTTTCTTTTCCTACAATGCGTGCGGTATTTCAGTCGCCAGTATTTAGAACCTGTTGTCTTTACCAACAGATACAAGCCACCGCCATCCGATAGCTTAAAATCTTTATCTTGAGGTTTTATTGTTTCAACTTATCGAGCTGTTAGTTTCATATTTCTGGCATCCTTGCCCATCACAGCTATGGGGTACATTGAATAGATGCCAGTAAACAATAATGGAGATTGGTCAGGGATCTTTCTTTGATTTTATTGGAAAAGTAGAATTTATAAGACGTGATGAGAAGTAGAA
>NZ_JAJAFZ010000039.1:0-46123 GCF_025384895.1 Photorhabdus kayaii | reverse complement strand
TACCGTAGAAACCCTCAGCGAACGCTGGGGATTTTTGCATATCAGGGTCTGTATCATTTTATTTTTCCATATGAAAGATTAAATCTATGACCACCCTCGTTTTTGCAACCCGCATTTTGATGAATTTTGGGCTTGCTTAAATCTATCCGGCGTCACTATAGGCAAGGATGCCCGCGCCTCGATGAGTTCCGCGCCAGATGTTCCTAAAAAACCACTCGGCTTTAATAAGCCATCTTAACCTGTAGTGGTCAACTAATTCCGGACAGTAAATTAGAGAGAGCCTCAGCTTTTTCTTAATTGGCATAAGTTAACGAGAGTTTTTTCCTAATTGAATGCCTACTTGTACTTAAGCTGACGACGTAGTTCATATCAAGTTTGAGCCAGCATTGAATGATTAAACCTTAATTTCGCCTGGACATTTCTCCTAAGCTGGCTTAATGTCTCTGCTTCTGATTTTGATAAGTTTGGCAATTTTCAAGTTCTTATTCATTGTCATGGTGTGGTTCTTGCTGGTTGTGGTGGCCCATTGCTCTAAATCATTCGGTAATATATCAGCGGCGAAATCCTCCTGGTCACAAAAAAATATGTCTTATATCTCCACTCTAAAGGATAAGATTTTACGATACACTAAATAAATTGGGATTACAGTTTCACAGCCAGACTAAATTTTAAAAAAATGTATCCTTATAGTGTATAAATATATCATAACACTACGTTTATTATTCTAAACTTTACTCATTCTATATTGCGTTGAAATATGAAGAAAAAACGTCCTATTTTACAAGATGTTGCTGATCGTGTTGGTATAACTAAAATGACGGTAAGTCGTTTCTTGCGTAATCCTGATCAAGTTTCTGAGCAATTGCGAAAGAAAATAGCGGATGCTTTAGATGAGTTAGGCTATATCCCAAATAAAGTACCGGATATTCTCTCTAATTCCACTAGTCATGCTATTGGTATTTTATTGCCTTCTTTGACTAACCAAGTTTTTGCGGAGGTTATTCGTGGTATCGAATATGTGACGGATAGTTATGGTTATCAAACTATGTTGGCCCACTATGGCTATCGCTCAGAAAAAGAAGAAGAGCGTTTGATTTCTTTACTTTCCTATAATATTGATGGTTTGATTCTTTCAGAACGTACTCATACTCCACGAACTTTAAAGATGTTGGGAACGGCTGGTATCCCTGTCGTTGAACTGATGGATTGTGTTTCTCCTTGTTTTGATATGGCAGTTGGTATTGACAACTTTGAAGCAGCTCGGCAGATGGTAATGGCAATGATTGAGCGTGGTTGCCAGCGGGTGATTTATCTTGGTGCGAGACAAGATGAAAGGACAATTATTCGTCTGGAGGGCTATGAAGCTGCAATGAAAAGCGCCGGGTTAAAGCCAGGTAAGATAATGACACCAGACAGCTCTTCTTACACATTAGGGGGACAGTTACTGAATGAAGCACGAACAAAATATCCTGATGTTGATGGTCTATTCTGCACTAACGATGACCTCGCAATCGGAGCAATTTTCGAGTGCCAACGTCAAGGGATAGCTGTACCACATGATATTGCGATAGCTGGCTTTCATGGTCATGATGTTGGTCAGGTGATGACACCAAAACTTGCCAGTGTATTGACGTCTCGTGACTTATTGGGGCGGAGGGCTGCCGAATTATTAATGGCTCGGCTGAAGGGCGAACATTTACCGCAAAAAATGATTGATATCGGCTTTCAGTTATCTCTGGGAGAGAGTATCTAATCGGTCTGCTGGATTTGCGTTTTTTTGAACTCATTTGTGATAAATATCACATTTATATTTCCTGAATATTCCGTGTTGTTGCGAATTTCGTCTCTACTTCTGATAATGTTACCGATAACAGTTACCGGTAACATTTGTGGATAAAATATCTACGCTGAGGAGTTTATATGAGCGATACCCAACATTCGAATCATGTTTTTGTGCTTATGGGGGTATCCGGTAGTGGTAAATCTGCTGTTGCCAGTGCTGTGGCCTATAAATTGGATTCTGCTTTTTTAGATGGTGATTTTTTACACCCAAGATCTAACATTAATAAGATGGCTGAAGGCTATGCACTGAATGATGAAGATCGTGAACCTTGGTTGAAATCACTGAATCATGCAATTTTTGCTATGCAACGCACAAACCCGGTTTCCCTGATTGTTTGCTCTGCTTTAAAAAAACATTACCGGGATATACTGCGTGGTAATAATAAGAATCTGTCATTTCTTTATATGAAAGGCGACTTTGATTTAATTGAAAGTCGATTGAAGGCACGTAAAGATCATTTTTTTAAATCTCAAATGTTGGTATCTCAGTTTGAGGTATTAGAAGAGCCGGGGAGTGATGAACAGGATGTTTATCTGGTTGACATTAGATCATCTCTTGATGAAGTGATAAATCACTCGATAAGAATAATTAATAATGTCATTTCAGGGGGAAAATAATGAGTACTTTAACCTTAGTGCTGACAGCGGTGGGTTCTGTTTTTTTACTGTTGTTTTTGGTGATGAAGGCCAGAATCCACGCTTTTGTTGCGTTAATACTGGTTTCTATGGGAGCGGGTGTTTTTTCTGGTATGCCACTGGATAAAATTGCTGAAACAATGCAAGAAGGAATGGGAGGAACGTTAGGTTTTCTGGCTATTGTTGTCGCACTGGGGGCGATGTTTGGTAAAGTTCTGCATGAAACAGGCGCACTGGATCAGATTGCGATTAAACTACTAAATAGTTTTGGTGAAAAGAATGCTCATTATTCATTGGGGATCGCTGGCCTGGTTTGTGCTTTGCCATTGTTCTTTGATGTAGCTATTGTTTTATTAATTGGTGTGGCGTTCGCAGTCGCGCGTCGTACTGGCGGTAATGTAGTGAAGCTGGTTATTCCTCTGTTTGCTGGTGTCGCAGCCGCCGCAGCATTTTTGTTACCTGGTCCAGCACCGATGTTGTTGGCTTCACAGATGAATGCTGATTTTGGCTGGATGATCTTGATCGGTATCAGTGCAGCGATTCCTGGGATGTTACTGGCGGGGCCAATCTTCGGTAATTTTATCAGTAAGTATGTCACTCTGGATTTGCCCGTGGATATAAGTGAGCCAAGCCTTGGTCAAGGTAAGATGCCATCTTTTGGTTTGAGTTTGTCACTGGTTCTATTCCCTTTGGCTTTGGTTGGGTTAAAGGCTATTGGTGAGAATTTTGTTGAACAGGGTTCTGAGTTGTATCAGTGGCTTGAATTTATCGGTCATCCATTTTCTGCGATTTTGATTGCTTGTTTGATTGCTATTTATGGTTTGGCAATTCGCCGTGGGATGAGTAAAGAAAAAGTGATGGATATTTGCTCTTCGGCTATTCAACCGGCTGGAATTATTTTATTGGTGACTGGGGCTGGTGGTGTATTCAAACAAGTATTAGTGGATTCTGGTGTTGGTCCTGCTTTGGGAAACGCATTGATTGGGGCAGGGCTGCCTATTGCATTAGCGTGTTTCATCCTTGCTGGTACAGTACGCGTTATTCAAGGTTCTGCAACTGTTGCCTGTTTGACAACTGTTGGTCTGATTTTGCCCGTTGTTGATCTTCTGGAATATTCTAGTGCCCAGCTTGCAGCTCTTTCAATTTGTATTGCGGGTGGTTCTTTGGTATTGAGCCATGTTAATGACTCAGGCTTTTGGTTATTTGGTAAATTTACTGGTGCAACAGAATCTCAAACACTGAAAACTTGGTCAATTATGGAAACTATTCTTGGAATAACAGGTGCCGTTGTAGGGATGATTTTTTTTGCTGTGATGTAACTCTTTTGCCATCTTAATAGCTAAAATTTAAAGTGCTTTTCTCGGCGTTAAATAATGCCGCCTTCTATAGAAGGCGGATGATAAGCCAACTATGCAGATGATTAATAAAGCTAGAACAGCGTTCTCGCTAATGGATGGCGATTGCACCAGCGATCTTTATAGGAGAAAGTAGGTTTGCCAATAGAATAGCGCATCGTTTTTTGATTTTGCTGACAGAGCGTTGAAGCATTTTGAATATTTAACCACATGACAATGCTTCCAAGGCTGAGATTAGCGTATTCAGGATCGTATCCACCGTTTACTGCATCGAATGAAACCCATTGAGGGCTGTCTGATTTTATAACTAAATCGTAGGCTGCTGGGGTTCCATTGATAGTTAATACACATCCGTACAGATGTTGTTTGAGTTCGGTATATAGTTCGGTTAATTTTCCTTTTTCTTCTTCACTGTGTTTTTTTTCCCACCGTTTTTCGTACAGTGTGGTGTAAATATCAACAAATTCCTGGCAGGTGAAATCATCAATTTGATGTATTTCTCCGCCTGCACGCTTAAATTTATTAATTTCATTACTCCGATTTCTTCTTGTTTTATAAGAAAAATCTTCTTTAGCAAGGCATATTGTTCGCTTGTTTAATCGGCCATAGTAGATGTTGACGAAGTTTTCTTTGTGCAGAGGCGATATGGTTTTTGACTTCCCAGGGATGATAGTTTTTAGATGTTTGGCGATAGGGAAGAGAATTTCATCGTAACTGAAAAAATAGTAGTCCTTTTGGTGACTTGCTGCCAGATGATGATCTTTACATGTAAAGTATGCCCCTTCGATAACGTTTTCTATTTGTGGATTTTCTTTGACGTAAAAGATAAAACTATTGCCAAATTTTTCATTTAAAAAACGTACAATATCTGGATGAGTAGATATTCCACCACCATAGAGAGAATACGCTTGTTGGTAACGTTCGAAACTACATTCTTTCCAGCCGGAGATGAGCCTTTTTATAGAGCTGAGAGGATACTTTTTGGGAAAAATCATATTTTAAATACTCTTTTTAACGCTATGTTTTACACATGGTATAAACTTATTTTCAACGCATTAAATACAACAAAAAAGATAGTTTGTCTTTATTAAATGGGTTTCTTGTGAGCTCATACATATTGTAAATCTAAGATTATAAGTTTAATTTTTCTGCACTAAAAACAAGATAAGTATTTAGTACTATTCCCAATCAAGCCTTATTGTTGCTTATTGACCGAGAACATCTATTAACTGTTGGTATAAAGCTTCAGCACTGCGTTCATAACCTGCGGCTGAAAGGTGAACATAATCAGGACGAGCAAGATCTTGTTGCGCCCAGCTCCTAATTGAGCATTTTCCACCCATATATGCACGCCAGTTCCAGAATAGTGTGTGCTGATCTTGAGCGACTTTTTGTTGAGTATGGATGATATTATCCAACATTGTTGGTTGTTGTGCTATACAACTTGTAAATTGGTTGTTTTTCAAAGAATCACCCGGCCCAATGATAAGGATAACTGTTTGTGGTAACTGATTACGAATCTGCTTTATCTTAGTTTCCAGTTGCTGGCGATAGTTTGATAAATCCAGCGAATGATTAAATGCCTCATTTGTGCCATAGGCGAGGATCACCATATCAGGATGCATTTGAACTAATGTATCAATCCATTTTGGCTGCCATTTATCCATCATATTAATGGTTGCACCATTAATACCCAAGGCAGATAACATAATACCTGGTTGTTTACGTTTGATAAACCAGCCGCCTAATTTTAACTGATTATTTTGTATCGCCATAATATTAACTGGGAATGTAACTGATTCTTCAGTAGAAAATTGCCAGTGATCATGGGTTGCCGGTAATTTTAGTATTCGTTTGGTTGCAGATTGTACCAGAATCTGAGCATCACCCGATGCTTGGTATAACGTTTTGAGTTGATAGCGGTCATGGGATGGTGCAAACAGTCTTAGAATTAATTGACTTATTTGGCTATTGGGTTCTGCAATTGCACCGCCGATAGGAAAATCAGGCCGATTATCTTTGCGGCTGGTGGTGAGTTTCCATTGCTGCTTATCATCGGTCATACTGACCATAGCGTTACGTTGACCAGGTACATTAATTGGGCTAACAAAACCAATCCCTGCATCGCCAAAACGTTGTTGCAATAAAGAGCGAAGCTTGCCGGTAAAAAAGTCTGCGGCAGTATGGGAATCTCCTATCTGAACAAAATGCAGTTGATTATGGCGGCTGTTGTGGAGTTTATCCGCCAGTAAAGCTAAATTCGGTTCACCAAAGTCTATTAGCTGTTGGCTCTCTTTTGCAGACTGTTGTGTTGGCAACGGCAATGGTTTTTGTTTATGGCACGATATCAAACTTAAAGAGAGTGTGATGACCAGACTAATGCCAGCAGATTGGTATCGCCGACGAAGTTGTTTAATTATTTTCATTTTGTTTAGCGGGTTCCTGAATAAATTTAATCAATGAAAATATGTTATCTGAGATAGCTTGCTGGCCTTTCAAGCTAAAGTGTATACCATCACCGCTTCTGAGTTTAATTTTGTTACTATTGTCGCCGACATAATCGGAATAATCATTTGCATGATATTTGAAAATATCATTAACAGAAACATAGATTTCTCCAGCTTTCGTTACTTCCGATTGATATAAGGATCTCAGATATTTCATGCTGGCAGAAAGTTTTTTCTGTCGCATATTGGGAGGAGCAACCCAGATAATATCAGCACCGTGGTTACGTGCTGCGGTAAGGACCATTTCGATACGCTGGCGATAGAGGTTTTCCCAATCAGGGCTGGCGAATTTCAGGTAGATGTTTCCATGTCTTGGTGGCATATCCCAGGGATCATTTGGCCCCAAAAAAATAACAACTAGCTTGATATCACGGTTGGCTTCCAGTGTTTTATTGATAGTTTCCGGCCAATTAAAAAAACTGGGATAAGCAAGCCCAGTACTTTGTTTGCTGAGATTAATACTTGAAATACTGTAATCCCGGTAGAGCCGACGTTTCAGATGGGGAGCGATACCTTGCATCATTGAATCTCCAGCAAACAGCACTTTATCTTTGGCTGTCAGTGTTACGTTGGTTTTAGCGATAACTGTGCTGGGGGAAACATTATTTCTTAAATTATGGGGTATTGGTGAATTAACAGGATGAGTATGGGGAGATTTCTGTAATAACTCAGGGAAAATTGCAGGCAGATTTGTAACAGGAGAGGGATAACCACTCAGGAGCTTGAGTCCAATTTGAAAATCCGCAGGCAGTGTGATATCAGTTTCTTGGAGAGTTTGCTGATGGTTGCTACTGTTATTGCTGGTAGTATGTGACATGAAAGCTTCCCCCGCAGCGAGTACACCTTGTTCCAGGTTATCACCGAAATCCCAGAGCGGATGGCCTTGCAAAGTCGCCCAAAGACTTTGCTGGTGATATTCTTGTTGCCAGAATCTATCCAGTGAACGATGATTTAGCCAGATTAACAGTAGGCTAGTTAATATTACGATAAAAATAACTTGCCCGGCCGTTTTTAAATTAGATTTGAATTCAGAAATTGGCATAAATGAATCCTGGTATTCCTTGTGGTGAAATCATAAATACCAAAGTCAGAATAATCGCTAATGGTATTGGGTAGCATATCCATGAAATCTGAGAATACATTTTCTCAACCATTATTTTTAGATTAATCAGCCACGGATAAATAATAAAGAGTCCCCAGAACATCAGTAACAACCCACTATTGGCTATTATCGAGTGAAATAAATTTGATGATATCAATTGATTTAATAGAATTATTGCATCATCTAGAGTAGGACAACGGAAGAAAACCCATGCCAGACAGACAAAGTGGAAAGTGATGATTCTGGATAAAAATGAAATGACTGGATTTTGGGGAATATTTTGATTCTTTTTGTCTATTGGGGGAAATAACTGATATTTAACATTTAGGATTATTAATCCCAATCCATGAATAGCTCCCCAGATAATGAAATTAATTCCGGCTCCATGCCATAACCCAGAGATTACCATAGCAACAAAAAAATTGAGATTTTTACGTACAAATCCTTTCTTATTACCACCAAGAGGAATATAGATATAATCACGGATAAATTCAGATAAACTGATATGCCAACGGCGCCAGAAGGCTTGTAAGTTTTCAGCCAGATAAGGGGCATTGAAGTTTTCAGGTACTCTGAATCCAAGGAGTAATGCTAATCCAGTAACAAGATTGGTATAACCAGAAAAATTAAAATAGATATGCCAGGCATAGGCATAGATACTAACCAAGATTTGCCCTGCATTGTAGCTGACGGGATCATCAAAAACCGGATTAACATAATTTTCGGATAAATAAGAGCTGAACAAAAATAGTTTGGTTATTGCCAATGTAATTAATAATATGGCTCTTGATGGTTCAATGATCACTCTTGATGATATCTGGATTTGAGGCAGGAAATCTTTAGCTCGGTTTATTGGTCCGGCAACAATACTCGGAAAAAAGCATAGATATAAAGCGACATCAGGAAATGATGCTTTGGGTATTTCTTTTCTTACGACAGCAACGACATAGCTGACGGAATGAAATGCATAAAAAGATAAACCCAAAGGGACGAGTAGTGTTAGTACGGGTAAATCTATGGACAAGCCAAATTTGACAAACGCTTGTTGGAGACTTTCTTGAAAGAAAGAATAATATTTGAATAGAGTGAAACACCCCAGAATACCTATTGTCAGGATAGTAAACGTGATGCGGTTGGATAGAAATTTGCTGGCTATGTTTGTTAAAAGATAAATAAATAGCGTATAGCCAAATAGGATGCCGGTGAAAAGCGGATTAAAGGAAAAGACAAACAGATAACTTGCGATTATCAGCAGGTAGTTTTGTGTTTTCGCATGTTTTTGTAGCATCCAATACAAGAGAAAGAAAGCAACAAAGGAACCAAGAAACTCAAAAGAAAAGAAATTCATATTAAACTCTGGTCAATCATTTTATCTCAATACAGGTTAATATCGAGGGATACTATAGTATTTAATCTAAACATTCTGTCAATGAAAAGAACAAATGGGTGGATATAAGAAAATCATCCATTCCATAGTGACTGCTTGTCCCAATAAGGCTATTTTATGTGCCCTTCTTTGCCATAAAGAGCGAACCCGGGCAGCGCTCAGACAAAAGCATGCGCTTTTGAACGCACTTTAGTGCGGCCCGTAAGGCGAGCGAAGCGAGTCATCCTCACGTACTACATGTACATGTACGTTCCGGTTTTTCCGCGCTGTCCGTGTTCACGGTTCATTGATAAAAATAGCTTGCAACAAGCAACAATTACGCCTATTGAGATTGGCACTTACTCGTGATCGTTTTTAGCTAACTTCTGCGCCTGAGTAATAAGCCCTTTATTGCTGTTAAATACTTTGTGCAGGTAGTTGTTGTAAGTTGAACCCAATTGTGAATATCCTTCAAGATTATCAATCAATTTGCTGGTATTTAGTGATTCCTGAAGGCTTCTCTGCTTGGCGCGTGAAGCACGTAATGATTCATAAGCGTTATGGGTGTTCATATTTCTCATATAGGCTTTGACCGAATCATTGATAGTTGGATAGGTGGAATAACCTTTTATCTTACCTTGGGTTTTCTTACAGTTATTACCGCAACGCATACCAAATAAGTTGTTGTTCTGTTGTGCAAGCTTAGATGTTCCCCAACCAGATTCTGTTGCGGCCTGAGTGGCAACAAAATGGGTTGGGATGATGTCAACACGACTTAGTAGCTTGTTCCAGTTAACTTTTTTAGGCGAGCTGCTACAGCTCACGTTGTAGTTTTTACAAATTTGTTGCAGGCGCTTGATGTTCTGTATAGACCAATGCTTGGCATTTTGGTGTTCCAGTAGCCATTTCCGTTCCTGCATAATTTGTTGATTGTGTTGATCAATCACAGGGACAACAACATTTAAAAACGCTTTCTTACGTAGGGTGCCCGAAGGGTATTTTCGCAAATCTGGCAAATTGCTTTGCATGCCATTGTGAGAATACTCTATGCTTTTAGCTGTGCTAGTTGAAGCATGACTAAAAGCGGAAAACAATAGTGAGATAAAGAAAGCGAAGATGGCAGTCGTCCTCATCGTTTGAGAGGGCATTGCTTTTCCTCGTTTGCTCTGAATAAAAAACAAGCTGATGTTAGCAAAATAAATCCAGCATAGCCAGAGTTATTAGTGATTCATAAATATATTTTCTGGAATGAAAATTATTATTTTGCTAATTTGTTCTGTGGTTTTTTATTAATTTATATATGGTTATGTGCTGTTTGTGTACAAAATATTGCCTGCCTAGGTTGAATTATTCATCAGATATGATCATGATTTTTGAGTTAATTTTGTGCCTGTAAGTCGCTTTATCAAAAGAAAAGTGATTTGTAAACCAGCTAGTATAATATCGGAAGTGATTGAACTTAGTTTTATATAGTACTGTTAATTATAGTACTGCCAATCGTAAGAACACCGCAGCGAGTAATAAACTAATTGATATTAATATTGCCGTTATAAGAATAAGTATCATTTTCATAAAAAGGTAACCCGTTACCGATATGGTCTCTTTCCTCTGTGAGCTAAAACTAAGTCGTATCTGTCAGGCTTGAGCTAATTTTATAATAGATCCATTGTTATTGGTGCGGTGCAGGATATTCGATATGGTTCTAAATGTTAAGTTAAAATAAGTAACAATGTGTTACAAATATTTACTGCGGGTGATATTGTAAGAATATAATAATGGAGGTGTATATAAGAATAAAGAAAATTTAATAATTTATTTGTTGATAATATAAATATTTATCTTTCTATTTTTATATTAAAGGTGTTTTTGGAGAATTAAATTTATATTTTTCTCGTGCTAGATTAAATTATTTCTCACATTTTTATATTACGTGTGATTATATTTTCCCCTAAGGTTTTTATTTGTGATTTATTTTTATGTCATTGATTTTTAATAAATTTATTTCATTTTTAATTAATGGTGATTGAATTTTTTTCATATGTTTTATTTTTCTGCTTATGTGGTTTTTTGTATTTTTTTATCCTTAATATATATTTTTGTTTCTGGTTGATTGTTATTTTTATTTATTATTTAACAAGGTTTGGAAATATTATCTTGATATTGTTTTTTTTTAATTTTATTGATAAGTGAAAGTATGTTTTTTCTATTTTTCATAGAATTACACTATTTTATTGATAAATTAAGCGAGTTTGAATGATTACTTAATGTTAGGATTATCATTGTGTTACATCAATTCAGGGTAGGTTATAAATGTAAATGAATTTTTCGATAGAAACACTTTATTACAAATTATTACTTATTGAAACATAAAATTTTAATTCGAATGAGGGAAATAAGAGACATCTCCTTTGCCTCTTGATTAATTGTATTCAAAGTTCAGTACAGAAGTTGCTTTCAGTTCCCCTGCTATGATGTTTTGGGGATCATAAACGTGGTAGTAGGCATTAAGGTCGATGGTAAAGTGTTTATCGATGACATTACCGGAGTTTTTGCTGAATAGTCGTGTTGCGCCGTGGGATGAGGATTGCGAAGCACTGAAAGTTATCGGCGTTGAATCACTTGTCTGAGAAACACGGATGCCAACACCTTTAGCGGCACCTGCTTTGCTGTCAATTAAAGTTCGATTGTCATTTGGTAGCAGATTATTACTGCTCAGGTAAGCTTTAACTGAGCGTGAAGTTTTACCGTTTTGGAGATATTTGCATTCAAAGTTAAGGGTAAAAGGTGTTTCTCCTTTATCTGTTCCGTTAAGCAATCTAATGCGGTTGACTTTTGGTAGATTCACTGTCAATCCCGCATTTAAGAAGTGACAAGTTGTATCTCTGTGATTAAAAATCATTGTGATGGGTTGATAATATATATCTTCAGAATGTGTCGGCCACTCCCAGGTAAGAATAAAGGTCAGGAAATCGGTAGCGAAACGGAGAATGGCATCAAGGAGTCCTAAGTTGGTGGTATCCATCGCAATTACAGCAGTTTTTAATGTTGCGGAATTGCCGGAAAAGACGTGAATATTACTACCACCGGGTCTGCCACTCAGTAGCTTTACATTAAGTGTAAATTGGGCTTGCAATTTGCTGGCAGGGTATGTGTCGTTACTGTTTCCCAGATTAATATTGTTGCTAGGAGAAAGATTCGTGATAGTTACTTCGGCATAATTTTTGCCACCATTGAATCCTAAAACAACTTTGTTTTTAGTAAAAGGCGAACCGTTAGCGACAGAGTTTTGTTTCCATAGTGAATTTCTTGTGCATGTAAAATAGCCAGAATATTGGGTGTTGAGTATCCAGGTTGCATTACTGTTCAGAGTGAGATGATCTGTCATATCAACTAGGATTGCCGGTGCCGGTATTGCATATTTGGGTTGGCAATCTGCATAGGCTATGCTACTGCTCAGACTGATTATGGCCGCCAGATACAATGGTTTAAGGTACAATGGTTTAAGATACAATGGCTTAAATTTCATTATTTTCTCCTTTAACGGCAAATATTGGCGGTTGAACCCATTTCAGGTTGTGGATTATTTATTATGCAGCTCTTTTCGCCTAGTTGACCGATGTGGACATAAATTTGCTGTGGTAATTTTTCTACACGTAGGAAAACCATACTACCCTGACCAACGTATCCTAAGCTGTTACCTTCTGAATCGACAATTTCAGTACCGAAAGGTAAAGGTTTACCATCAGCCTGAGCGGCGTAGAAGACAAAAGCCTTCCGCTGGTCTGTTTTAAATCCGATATGGGTAATCGCACCGGAATATGGCGCAACATCTCTGATGTTACCGATAAGTTCAGCCGCATCTTCTGGTACTTCACTGGTATCTAGCATGATGGCATTTTTACGATAAGGAGAAAGATAAGGTATCAGCAACTTACCGCTGTTGTTTGTCACCATGCTTTTATCACCATTCACAGAAGCGTTTGCTGTGCCCGGTGCGTCAATGATGGCGAAAGTTTCCCCAACTTGATTAGCAGCCAGAATTCCGCTTCGATAAGCAACTAAACTGCCGGTTGCGCCAAGCCCCATTTGGCGGTACTCCTTGGATTGGCTATAAGAACTACTCAATGTGGAAACGGATGTTTTATAGGTCAAATTTGCACTGGTTGTTGTCGAACCACTTTTCTGATCTGAAATGTTGAAGTGGTAATTTAAACGGTTGTTTGGGCCTGCGCTGCCGCTTAATCCTAAGTTACTGTTGTCATAGTGACTTTCATTGATTGAGACATTATTGGTCAAATAGGCAGGGTAGCCAAACAACTCAAAAGGAACAGACAGCATCAGATAGTAGCGCTGTTCCTCTTTACTTTCTGTTTCATTGATATTGTATCGGACACGGCTTGCTGTCAGGGAATAATTGATTTTTCCCAGACTGTTGGAATACCCCATTTGATATTCTCTACTTTTATTCTGGGTTCCCCAATAATCACGGAATGTTCCCGAAAGAAAAAGTGAACCTGCACGACTGCCAAGATTCTGGTTCAAATTGATATTAAAGGTATTTTTTTGATGAGAATAGTATTGTTGGTTATATCCGTTGCTTATCCAGTCATGCAGATCAAGCGCATCGATTAGGGTGAGATAATTTTTAGTTGAATAACGATAAGCCGCCAGCGAAAAATTTGTTTTTGTTTGTGGGATATAGCGGCTATAAGCTAATTTGTAGCTTTGGCCTTTCATGGTTGGGCTATTATCAAATTTGGCGCTGGACTGCGAAACGTCAATTGATACAGCGCCAATGGGTAGATTAAAGCCACTCCCTAACAGTAGTGAGTAATAATCTTTGCTGATAATGGTGCCTGTATAACCGGTCAGGACATTATTAAAACCATATTGGTAGCTGGCTTGAAAAAAGTTTGGTTTATAACGACTGTTGGCAATATGTGTTTTACCTGCACTGATATCATATTTGCCAAGACCTTCTTTCATCATATTAGGAACGGATGAAAAGGGGACGGTAAAACTGTTAGTACGTCCGTCTGCTTCCGTCACTTCAACTAGCAAATCACCACCTGAACCTGTTGGTAAAATAGCATCAATAGCAAACGGCCCGGGTGGTACATTACCTTGATAAATAACGATATTATTTTGGGTGATTTTTACCAGAGCGTTAGTCTGCGCAACTCCCCGGACGATAGGGGAAAACCCTTGCCAGGCATCTGGGTACATACGCATATCTGTTTTCAAATTGATACCTCGGAAGCGGAAAGAGTCGAATAAATCGCTTGATGTATAGCTATCACCAATGCGAAATTCTGAATTAATTGATGAAATTCCTCGTTGCAGATAACGGGTATTGTTACTCCATTTATCACCATTTGAATGTGTGTAGTGATAAGAGGATTGATCACGTAATTGCCAGCCAAATAGATTCAAACCGCTATTAAGTGACACGTAAGCATTATCTTCATTTTCACGGTTACGGTTTTGTTTATTCCTATTTTGGGTATGGTAATAGTTGGCATTGTAGGACAGCATAGCTCCGGGGATACCTCTGTCCCAGGACGCAGGATCGATATAGCCTTTTAGCTCGTTTTTGATATATGCTTGCGGGACGACCAGATGCAGGCTGAGTTTAGGAACATCGAGATTAGCGGTTCCTTCATGTATTATTTTAGTAAGAAGAATTTCATCTTTGGATAAATTTGATTCTGGTAATTGGTTTTTATCAATTTTTATACCTAACCTAGGAAGATCTTCATTGAGTAAGTAAATATCTTTGCCATCGTTCTGGATATTAATATCAAATCTTCCTTTCCAGTCATTATTCAGATATATGTCAATACCGTAACGGCCAGCGGGTAGCTCTGAAGTGGTATAAAATCGGGATAAATCCGCTTTCGCAGATTCACCAACCAGAAAATCAGTATTAAATGTTGTGGCATAGCATAAACAATCTGTATACAGAAGGGGACCTATTATCAGAGCTAACGGACTAATTTTTTGTCTTATCATGTTCTATGCTATGCCAGTAATATCACTATTGAAGTGGTAAAGTTAATTTATTTATAGCACCAAAATCATCAACAATAGCCAGAGTTAATTTATCTCCAACTTTTACTTTTTCATTGGTACTGAATGAATGAGAAGAGAACGGTTTTATAATTGTTCCTTCATTTAGTAAGTTAGGTTGAATGTCAGAAGATTTAAGGCCGACGATATTCATGAAATAGGGTGATGAATTCTCCAATTTTAGTTGGCTACCCTCACGTTTTAATCCAATATGTTGTTGGATCTGTTTCGGTAAGATAGAAAGCTTTTCTGGCCGATAGAAAAATTTGATCCGGGTACGAATAGCAATCTGCATAACGTTTTTATCGCCAATGTTTTCTGCTGTGGGTGGAATATCCAGAATATTTAAATAAAATAGCGATTCACGATCCGTGGGTAGATTGCTGTTGATGTATTTAATTCTTAATTGTTGCCCGTTATTGCCATCAATTTTGACGACTGGAGGGATGAGTAAAAAGGGGACTTTAGCTGTTTCAGGTGTTGAATTAGGATCGCCATCATCTATCCAGGATTGTACCAGAGAGGGTTGAGCCCCTGCATTTAATAATTGAACTGATACCTCTTTATTACTGGCTGGATAAATAACACGTGTTGTGTTAATAACGATGTTGGCATGAGCAGATAAAGTCGTTATCCCTAATAATATAGTTAAAAATAATTTTTTCATAACGTTATTTTTGCCAAATTAAATAAGCCTATTTATCTAAATAGGCTTTGTTTATTGTAGTATACCCGTCATCTTTCAAGTTACCTCTTTGTTGGCTGCACTCACTCACCCCGGTCACATAGTTATCTATGCTCCCGGGGATTCGCTCCCTTGCCGCCGCGATGCATCTTGAAATCCATAGGGTATAAATCATTATAAATAAGTAACGTGATAAGTAACCATCGTTACTACTTTACCTGGCTCAGCAGCATCAGTGCCTACTTTGTAGTATTTCGCATAGAAATCGACAATTTCAGGTGTTGTCTCTGAGCCTTTGATTCCTGTATCAAACGCTTTATTCAGCATAATAGGGTTATTTTCTTCGGTGTGTTTAACAATAGCGATACCTACGTTTTTCGGCTTACCATTTGCATTGAGTTCTTGGTTAACCAGGTACTTAGCATCGTTAGAAATAGTATGTGATGATGAGAACTGGATTTTCAACATAGAGGTTGCTGGATCAAAACCAACGGCTTTGGACTGGCAGTTAGAAAATTCTAGTGAAAATGCTTTCTTGCCATAATCAATTAAGCCTTCTTTTTGTCCGGCTTGAGTGACTGAGATAGGTTCCAATATAATCGACAGATTAGCTGAAGCACCACTGTTAATAGTACAAGTGGCATCAGTGACTGCGCCAGAGAAATGTAATATACCGCCAGCGGCTTCATTGGCTGCAACAGCAGAACCTGTAGCAAAAATAAGCGCGGTGGTGGTCGATAACGCTAGTTTATTCATTTTTCCTCTCCAGGAGTAGGGACATCTTAATTGACTTTATCAGGGGTGAAGATAGGGGCCCTGAATCCCCAAATACATCAGAAAAATTAAAAAACAATATGAGTGTTTATCTATTAAATTTATTTAATGTTGTAAATTTAAAATAAAAATCAATATATCATATAGTTGAAAATAGTTTAGTAACTTGAGTTTTGGTTGAATAAATCTAATTGTTGATAATGTAAGTTATTATTTTATCTACTTAGATAAAGCTGATATTGTTTATACATATTTATAACTTGGAAATGTATATTATAGACGATTAAACCTACTTAAGAAGGGATTTTTGTTATTTGAGTTAAATTAAGAGTGAAAGTCTAATTTTTCGATAAAAGTAAGTGCAATACACATATTAAGAGTATAATAAAGAATTATATCCTTATTTTTGTGATCTTTTTGAGATTTTGTTTCTTTTTTGGTTGTTGGGGTGGTTAATATTTTTATGATTTTTTGATTTGTTTTTTTAGATGTTATGTAATATTAATTATTTTATATCAGTTGTTTATTGATTTTTTATCTTTGTAAATATTTCAATACGATTTTTTATCCTGTGAAATAATGCCTTATTGATGTAGGCTTTCTCTTTATAGCTTAATTTAAGTATGGTCGGCATAGTTTGATTTTATTATGGATGATGTTGAGTTTATATTATGATGTAACATTATGGAAATAGTAAATTATAATTGATGATATTAAAATGGGATTATTGTTTGAGAAATAGTAATCTAAAATTTCCCATATATTTTAACTCATAATGTTATATACCCTACGGATTTCAAGATGCATCGCGACGGCAAGGGAGTGAATCCCCGGGAGCATAGCAAACTATGTGACCGGGGTGAGCGAGTGTAGCCAACAAAGAGGCAACTTGAAAGATAACGGGTATATTCATTGATTCATAGAAAATATATGCATCAATGATTCTCTTGCTGTTCTTTCGCTTTTTCTGCCAATTGTGGAAAATCAAGTGCAATCCAGTAGCTTTCTGGTACAGGAAGATCTTTCATCTGGCGACTAGGCCACAATTGTAATTCGGCCAATTCAGATAATCTGTAGCCAGTATATTGTTGTGGCAGGGTAAGCCTGAGTGGAACTTGTTGTTCTGTAGGCACCATATTAGGGGTACGATCGCTGTGAGTATGGAAATCACGTTGAAGTATTAAGTGCTTATCAGGTATACGGCGTTTGCTGTCCCACCAGATACCATCAACCTGTTCAAACATTTTCCGCGTTTCATCAGGGGATAAGGCTTCCAGTTCACGTAGTGCAGGAGGCAGAATAGCTTGCATTGATAGACGGTACTGTTTCATTGACGGTACTTGCCCAGCCAGTATCAAAGAGAGGGAAAGACGAGCGCCTAATAGATTGGAGTAGAGATCTTCAGGAGAGAACGCAGATACTTTTTCAGAAAATCCCGGTACAGACTGATAACCGTACCATTGGGCGATTTCATGCCATGCAGCAAGTTCAAAAGCCAATTTTGCGGCTAGATAAGCAGTTAAGGTATAACGTTGTTCTATCGATGCTGGTGGTGTGAATTGATAGAATTGGATACGGCGTAATGCTAATTCGCTGCTGAGTTCTATTTGCCACTCTTCTCCAAGACGAGGCCAGATTTGACTGAACAGAAAAACCGCATTATCAGCGGTATCCCGTACATGGGAAATATCAATGAATCCGCCCCGGCGGGTATATATCATCCCCACTTTTTCATTACTGAGCCCTGTTAATGAAGCAACGGTACCAAAAAAACTGTTGTTATAATTATGTGCCCCAAGATTATCGGCATCCAGCACATTACTTATGTGGTAAAAAGGTACTGGAATGGTCAGTAATTCAGTTTTTAAATTGTAGCCAAAAGCACAGCAAGCTCTTAATCCTTCGGGAGAGGGAATCGGAGCAAGAACCGGCCATGCACGAGTGGCTTCGGCGGTTGTTTCACTATTTAAGTCAGGTTGTACTGGTACGATTGAAGAAAAAGTTCCCTGGCATCCTGCAACTAACGTTAAAGCAGTAATCCATAAACGCAATTTCAAAACGCCTCTCCCACCTGAAAATAAAATCCATTGCTTTTTTTACCGATACCAAAGTCCAGTCTGACATTCATTTTAGGTTTGAATTCAAAACGATAGCCAGCACCAACGGTGGGTAACCAGTTTTCTGAGCCAATATCTTTTGCATAATGGCTTAGGGTGCCCGCCCCTGCCCACAAGACAAATCCGTGCCGCCAGTCCAATTTGCGCCGATATTCCAATTGGGTGCTGATAACATTTTTGTCCCGGTATCTACCTTCATAATATCCGCGCATCCGATTACTATTACCTAGCATTGACAGCATATTCCAGGGTACTTGGCCGTCAGTGAAACGACCATAACTATCGAATGCCAGTACAGATTTTTCATCTAATTGATAATAGGTGCTGTATTGCATATCAACGGTATTAAACCGGCGATCACTGCCTAATGCCGGGGAAAAATGGGTATAGGTCATATCAAGAACGTATCCTTGATGAGCGTTAGGCAGAAAATCCCGTGTGTCGTAGCTGAAATAGGCACTGACGCCCGAACTCAATATGGACCGGCCATCGTTTTCTGCTGCAAAAAGTTTTTTAGCGCCGTTATCAGGGTCTTTAGCGTGTAATGATGAAAAATCCCAGCCGGCGCCTAAATAGGTAGAATCAGCAACTCGATAGAGCACTCTGGGTTGCAGGTGCAGTTCCTGTGAGTGATATTTTTCTTTGCGATCATCTACCTTACCTGCTTGATATCCCGTTCCCCAATAATAGGTGGGAACGTTGTTCAATGTACCGGAAAGGAAAAAACGCCATTGATCATCAGCAAAGAAATTGTAGTTATCAAATGTGAAGCCAAAGGCGCCTGTTGAAGAGGCAAATCCATTCAGGGAAAGAGAAGAGATTTGGCTGGTATGATCATTATCATCTGGCCGATAGAGACCAATGACAGCAACACCGAGACCAGCACCTAACTCTGGAGTATAGAAAGGGCCGGGTAAAATGCCCCAGTCAATCGCTTTACTGCTGTCATAGGTATTACTGCCACCTAATTTTTCTAGCCAGCCATCGATTTTTTCCCTGCTGAGTAGTGCTTCGCCATATGAGAAATTAGAAATAAAAAGGCTGACTAGAGCCAGCCCATGTAAAGTACAGCGGATATTCATTAAAAACGGAACTCACTTGAGATATAGACGCTGTTACGTTTGTTAAAGCCAACTTCAGTCAGCATATTGAAATTGCGTGTGACTTCCAGCCTTGCGCCGACGGTATTATTCCAGCGAGATGCAACATGCTGTTTTACTTTGAATTTCATATTCTCATAATCATCGAATGCACTTACCAATTTGTCAAACATGGGGGGTAAATCCAGATTACTAATATTGCCTTCAAATTCCTGAGTAATTTTCTGGTACATACCACCGGTCCATACTTGCAATTTGGTATTTCCTTGCCCTGGAATGATTGGCTGGAATACAAATTCATAACCAATTCGTGGAGTGACGACCAGAGCGCTAATTTTACCATCCAGAATATCCAGATTAGTGTAGGTATAGTTGGTATCAAGCGTACCGAAAAATTGATCGTAGCCCCCTGCCAGAGTAAAACCGCCACCATAGGTTTTACCTTTAAAATCTAGTGCGAAGGGAATATCTTTCATTTCCTGAATAGTCTGACCAAAAAAACTGATTCCCTCAATGTTGGTTTTCGATGAGCCTTTTGTCCAGCCATAAACGCCATAAACATTCAGAAAAGGCAGAACCCAAGTATCCAGCTTGAGCATATGTGATTCATTCTTTCCTCTGGTTTTTCCTGTGTTTATATCCAGTACATCTTCAAAGCCTGGGGTGTCCGGTATAATGATTTTAATATCATCTACAATGACATTCTGTCGCATATTCATATAACCGTAACTGGCGCCAAAAGGCTCCGGTAGGTCATAACCTTTAGCTCTGGCCTCGTCACCCCAAATTGGGAGTATCCGTGATTCTTGCTTATTTGGTTTTCTGGATAAACTGCCATCAGCAGTCGTTTGGCTTCCACCGGACTGGCTAACCGAGAGAGAAAGAATTGGGCGGTCATCTGCATAGCTATAAGGGATTGCCAGACAGAATGAAATAACAGCTAACTTGCTAATATCAGAAAATTCTATATCAAAAAATTTCATAATAGAAAGCTCGGTTTTGCGGGTAATAAGATTTAAGGTTGTTAGATATGTCCCATCGTAATATTCAAAGCGCAACAGACTCGGCAAACTATCATAAGTTTTATTGATAATAAGTATCATAAAGTGCTGAAAAGTATAATTTTACTGTTCATCTAATGAACTATTTTGTTTTTCTCAGGCAAAGATAAAAGGATCATGGTTATTACTCCACCTATTAACCCCCAGAATGCAGCACCTACGCCAAGTAACGTCACACCGGAAGCGGTGATCAAAAATGTGATTATTGCTGCGTCTCGTTGCTTTTCATTCTGTAGCGCTTGTAGCAGGCTGCCAGAAATTGTTCCAAGCAATGCTAATCCGGCAATAATATGAATAAGCGCCGCCGGTAGCGCGCTGAATAACATACTGATTGAACCACCGAACAGGCCCGCTATCAGGTAAAACACACCCGCTACGGCAGCGGCCATATAACGGCGATGTGGGTCAGCGTGGATTTCCGGGCTCATACAAATTGCGGCAGTAATGGCGGCAATACAGACGGAAAAACCACCAAAAGGTGATAAGATCAGTGAGATGAGCGCAGTCCAGCTTATCAGTGATGAAACAGAAACCGGATACCCTGCGGCTTTTAGTGTGGCAATGCCGGGTGCATTTTGAGATGCCATTGTAACGATAAAAAATGGGATACCGACACTCAATAACGAAGAGAATGTGAAACTGGGTGCAATAAATTCAGGGGCAACAAACGCGACTGTGGATTGTTGTTCAAAGTGAATATCTCCCTGTAAAGCGGCGATAATCAGCCCTGATAATAGTGTTAAGATGATGGCATAGCGGGATAAATATCTGCGTGCCAGAAGATAAGTCAAACACATTCCGGCAGTCAGTACGAAGTTGACTGAAAATGAGGAAAAGGCATCCAAACCAAAGCGTAACAGAATACCGGTCAGCATGGCTGCGGAAAGTGCCTGTGGAATATAGTTCATCAACCGGGCAAACAGGCCAGTAATACCGCACAGCAAGATCAGCGCTGAAGCAAAAATAAAGATACCAATGGCTTCGTTGATTGATGTTCCTGGTAGCGTTGTCACCAGTAGCGCGGCACCCGGTGTTGACCATGCGGTAAGGACAGGGGTGCGGTAATAAAGCGATAGCCCCAGGGAGCTGATGCCCATTCCAAGTCCTAGCATACTTAGCCAACCACCGATCTGCATGGGGGTGGCGCCCGCCGCTTCCGCAGCCTGAAAGATAATTGCCGCTGAACTGGTATATCCGACTAAAACAGCGACAAATCCGGCGATGATTGCCGGAAAAGAGAGGTCACTCAGAGAAATTGTATGGCGCATCGTGGTCTCCATTTAAATTATTTTGGTTAAAAGCATCTGAATTTGGCTATAATTTATTAACTATCAGCGTAAAACGGATTTATCGGTATCGTACAAACTTTGATGACGACAATATAACGGTAGAACCTGTCAGAGTTTCAAGTAATTTACGATGATCACAAAGGTAAGGATCGTAAAGGCAAAGATCATAACGACAAGTCAGTCATGATAAATTTCATTCGAAAAATTTGAAGCTAAAAATAACTATATTCTATAATTAATTCTTATAATTATACCCTAGGATTTCAAGATGGATCGCGACGGCAAGGGAGTGAATCCCCGGGAGCATAGGTAACTATGTGACCGGGGTGAGCGAGTGCAGCCAACAAAGAGGCAACTTGAAAGATGACGGGTATATATGGAGCCTGCTAAATGGAAAACTATGTTCGCCCTGTTTTAACGTTACCGGATAATGCGGAACGATTATTATTACACTCTTGTTGTGCTCCTTGTTCTGGTGAAGTGATGGAAGCGCTACGTGCCTCTGGAATTGATTACACCGTCTTTTTCTATAATCCAAATATTCATCCCAAACGGGAATATTTAATTCGCAAAGAAGAGAACATTCGTTTTGCGGAGCAACACAATGTGCCATTTGTGGATGCGGATTATGACAGCGATAACTGGTTTGAACGTGCTAAAGGCATGGAATTGGAGCCAGAAAGAGGTGTTCGCTGCACCATGTGCTTTGATATGCGTTTTGAGCGTACGGCTTTGTATGCTTATGAAAATAATTTCAGCGTTATTTCAAGCTCGTTGGGCATTTCCCGCTGGAAAAACATGCAGCAGATAAATGATTGTGGAAAACGAGCGGCAAGTCAGTATCCGGGGATTCAATACTGGGATTACAACTGGCGTAAACAAGGTGGTTCAGCTCGGATGATTGAAATTAGTAAACAGGAAAGATTTTATCAGCAGGAATATTGTGGTTGTATCTATTCATTGCGTGACACGAATAAACACCGTAAATCTCAGGGACGGGATATCATCAGGATTGGTGTTAAATATTATGGTGATGAAGATACTGAAGGGGCTTGTTAAGCTTTTCACGATAGCCTGTTGAGGGGGGGATTTCCCCCCTGAATTTACAGTTATGATACGACTAAACTTGTGTCATAACGATTGCGGACATAATTGCGGACATAATTGCGGACATAAATAGTAGTTTTAGGCCGGAAAACTCAGTGAGCCTTCTTCTTGGCTTCTTTGCTTTTTGCCTTCTGGTGTGAGCGTTGTTTGGGGGCGGTTTTGCCAGATTTCTTCTCTGCTTTGGTATTTTCCATATGGGAAGACGTCGCCTTGGTATTCGAAGATTGGGGGGCGGGTGTGCTAGGTGCAGCCAATACCGCGCCAGAGAATAACAGTGATAATACAGTTATAGATAAGCCTAAACGTGTCATGATAATTTTCCTGTGTTTTAACTTTGTTTCACTTGCTGGAATACATTTTGCGCGACTCAGTAAGCTACTTGCTATTCCAGATTTGTTTTAACGCACAGTGAGTATACGGGCCTGATCATTAATTCAGCAATTTAAGATAATGCTTTTTTATAGTTTTTTATAATTCGTTGAAGAATCGTTGAAGTTTTTGGGCATAATTTGCCTGATAACAGAGGGCGTTTATTTAAAGCGGTGGGTTTTCTATTGACATGTATACTCTGGTGTTCGTATTCACTGTTCATTCATAGGCAGGTTTGCACAAGCGGTAATTAATTAACATAGGTATAATCTAGAGGAATTATCACATATACCCTATTGTTTTTTATTTAGATAGATTAGAGAGAAATATTATTACAACTAATTTCTATCTCTTTTGTGGACAATGGTGAAAACTATACTATTATGAAATTGGTGCATTGAAATAATTAATGCTGATATATACCCTATGGATTTCAAGATGAATCGCGACGGCAAGGGAGTGCAGCCAACAAAGAGGCAACTTGAAAGATAACGGATATAACAGTTCAGTAACTACATCACAGTCTATAATAACAGACTGAGCATATTAACGCTCTATTAGGGAAAAACTTATACCGTTCATGATGAAAAGGCAATGAGGCGTCATGATAACTCATTGGCTGTAATCGGAAAAGTAATGTTAACCAAGTGGAGATAGATATATGTCTAAATACAAATTAAACCGATATTTATTAGCGAGTTCTATATTATGTTTTTTCACATCAGGAAATGTTATTGCCGCCAACCCTAAAATATCTGCATATTATCTGAGTGGGCCTGCTGCACAGGTGGATACTCAAGAATATTATGCCAGCCTTGATAATTTTAAAAAATTGAGTAAAAATATCTCTAAGAATAAGAGCAACTTTAATATGCTGGTATTGTCTTTTGTCCAGCCTAGTTTTGTTAACTATGAGAAAAACAGTCTGAAATGTTCAGGATTGTTTGGTTATACCTGTACTTCTGGTCAAATCATTAGCACCAAAGAAGCTGAAAATGCCAGGGCTGATTTTGTGGCATTAAAAAGAGTTATTGCTGATTTAAAATCTCATGGAGTGAGTACTTATATTGCTATAGGTGGATGGAATTTTAGTTGTTATCCGAAAATTTATGATATAACTGCTGGCAAAAAAAATGCTTGTGGTAATGAACCCGGTGCAGTTTATGATATTTTTCCCAATCCACTGACTAAAGTTCCTCGATTTGACAGTACTATTACGGGTAAAGCCGCAGATAAGGCATATAGAAATATTGTTAATTTGGCGGCTGATTTAGGTGTAGCCGGGATTGATGTGGATTATGAAGAGTTTTGGCACGCTGATATTAATGCAAAAAGCTGGAAATTAACACCTGACTCAATCAAGGTTCCCTCTAATAACAGTGAGAATCTTATTACATCAACTTTAATAGCAAAGGGATTAGGCGGTTATGTTTATGATGCATCAATGAATATTGTTCCTGGTGCAGAAAAAATTCCCCGCGCAATGCCTGCAACCGTGGATAAATTCGCCGCTATTTTAAAGTCTTTTTACACTTCGATTAATGCAGTTAAGCCATCACTTAAGCTAAGTACCGCAGGTCCTGCAACGGGAGGTATCCCGAATATGTCCGCTAACTGGGGAACCAATGCGAGGAATAGTGATATTTATGGTGGTGCCTGGTGGGGAGGAAATCTCTATGGTTTGATTTATAATACCGCTCTGAGTTATCCCAATCTGATCAACCGACTCAGCTATATTGGTGTAATGACCTATGATTTAAGTGAAACAGATTGTGGAATTATCGGCGAGGGTGAAACATATATTCCTTGTGACCTTCCTGGACAGGTTAAGTATTATTATGGTCAATATATTAATTGGCTTAAATCGGGCAATGAAGTTGTTACCTTTCATATCAAACTGAAAGGGGCACGTAATTACGCTCAGGCATCAGTTCAACCGCAAAAATTATTGGTTTTGCCGCCGATTACCGTTGGATTTGAAGTTGGTAGACCCGCAACCGGTAATTTACCGCTGACGAAGAGCGCTCTTAACAGCATATTAGATGGTACGATCAAATATGGTAAAACGGGTCTGATAATGTGGGATCTATTTAAGAATGAACGTTATGACGGTAGTAACTGGAAAGATGAGTGGGCAACACCTAATGATGTTTTGTCTACAGCTTGCAAAAAAATAGGGCTGACAGGAGAGCATTATAATTGTGATAGTTCTGTCCCGACACCTGATCCTGTTCCGGCTTTTATTAAGAAATAACATTGACGTTGATATTTCATTTTTAATTCTGCAAGTATATACCCTATGGATTGCAAGATGCATCGCGACGGCAAGGGAACGAATCCCCGGGAGCATAGATAACTATGTGACCGGGGTGAGTGAGTGCAGCCAACAAAGAGGCAACTTGAAAGATGACGGGTATATATGTGGGTTTCCTTTAAAGGTGATTTGCATTATCAAAACGGTGGAACTTATCGGAAATGCTAAATTTTCAAAGTTGATAGATACTGCCCCGCAATATACCGCGGGGCAACAGATAAAAATAGGTAAAACTATGGGGTTCTTGATGCGGTATCGTTTTCATCCTCACTGACGATAAACCACGGAGTGTACTGTTTTTCTCGCAAATATTTCTTAGCGGTGATGACCTTGTATTCCCGTCCCAGTGGATCATAAAGGTGGGTATCGGCAAACAGGTCATCTCGTGCGCTGTCATCACTAACGTAGCGCCAGTTATTCAGAAAATAGGGTTGATAAGTACGTACCGGTTGGCCTTTATCGTCATATTCTGTGCGACCGGAAACGGCCCATCGGGTATCTGTAGCGGCACTGACCAGAGCGCCATTTGCATCCACAACTAGCCCACCGTCCTCTTTACGTTGCCAGGCATCACCGGGCTCATGACGGACTGAACTCTGGAGTAACCGGCCAAAACCGTCACTAAAACTCACGGTCTGTTGGTGCTGTTGTTGCGGATCGTTATCGTAGCGATCAGTGGTGATCCCCAGTACATGTGGAGGTAAACGGGGAATACTTGCCAATAGCGAGATGAGTTGAATCGTGAGGTTCTGCTGGCCTATTCCCCGTTTCCCGCCTAGCGCGCACACTTTCCCATCTTCGGTAACCATATGAGCGGCACGCAGTTGCGCCCATAGCGCTTCTGCCTCTTCTGGTGACTGAGAAAGCTGAGACAAAGATAACAACGGCATCCAGCTATCAACGGCATAGACTAAACATTGGGCAACGGGGAGTACTCCTGTTAACGCTAGCGCTTTATCTACGGAATCCGGTGGTGTAAAGGGCTGATTAGAATAGCCTGTGGCTTGTCCTGCCTCCGTACCCCAGAACCGGCTGGTGGTCACGCGACCTAGCGCGTCCAGTGTCACAATATGTTGATTATCATTAATATCTGTCAGTTGTACCGGCGTAAGGAAACGATAATCGTAACGGGCTTGCGTCGTTAATCCAGCGGCATCCTGAGTCTGAATTATTACGCAATGATGGGTATCCCAGGTCAGAGTGGTTTTCCCTGTCAGTAACGAGTTACGCTGAGTCTGAGGCCGCCAGAACTGGGTGGCATCACCGTAATCGGTATAGCCTTGCCGTGCCACCCATACTGGGCTTTCTGATCCGGTATTAAATAACCGCGCGACTTGCTGATAACCGGCCTGTGTCAGTGTGGTATTCAACCCCTGTTCTTCAATCACCCCTTCATACGCCTGTAATGAGGTATCGTCCATCATGGCGGTTTCTTGAAACGCTACCAGCGCCTGTAACGTGGGCTTTTCTAGTGTGACTTCCGATTGACCGGCGGTGTAAAACGTCTGTTGTTGCCCCAGATAAACGGCTGCTTTTTCATCTGCTAGCAGGCCATCGGCTTTCAGCAAGACTTCAAGAGAGATCCCTTCGGCCGGAATTTTGGTCCGGTCATAAGTATAAACATCACGGCGTTGTGCATTTGGTAAACCTAATCGCCAGTTTTCTCCATCAGTCAGGTGATGCCAGCTATTTTTTTGCCTCACCAGACGTAATTGTTGTTGCTGATCATCATAGCTACTGTCGAATAGTGTTTCCGGCAGGGTTGGCGGGTAGGGGTTTTCTGCCGGTTTTTCGCGGCGCGGCCAGGCAATATCGACACTTTGCAGTGATTGACCAAAGATATCGTGTTGCAGCCAGATACTTTGGCTGAGCTGTGGATCACTGATGATACGTTCATAGTGGTAGCTGCGATTTTCAATGGTGGTAACCCAGGCAGATAATTCGGTTTCTTTCTCTACGGGAATAGAGCGTACCTGATAGCGTGATTCACTGACGGTATAAGGCACCGTTTGATTATCCGTTCCGTCCAGACCGTAGAGCTCGGTGCGTAGCAGTTGGCCTTTAAGTGCCCGCGTTAGCCAGTTACGTTGTGTCTCATTGGGGGTGAATGCTTGGTCTGTCTGGTTAGCGTTATCCCAGACGGTATAACGGGTTTCAAATCCGCTATAAGCCTGAGTATCTGCCTGCCAATATTCTGTGGCTAATTGGCTGTCTACGTCATCTATCCCGGTGGCAAACCAGCTAATGCTCAATGACGGTGCCGCCTGTTCGGGGGCGGTGCCGTGAGAAAATGTTGTGGTATCTGTCTGTTTGACGCAACCAAATCCTCTGAATTCCCGCTCTTTACCATCCCAAACACCGTGGCTGTAGCTGACTGCACTCGTGAGCCGGTTACCGCTGATTTCATCCTGAATTTCGGTATGCCACAGCAGATGCATTGGAAACGGCAGGTAACAAGCTGGAGATTTGCCTGCTTTGGTGAGTTGTAATTTCTCATCCAACCAGAATTGCGCGGAGCTACGATAATGTAGAGTGTGATGTGCACCCCGGTTATTGTTCATCACATTTAGCAACCAAGGTTTGGTTAGCGACAAATCGCAACGCCAGTGATGTGGTGCCATATGTGGCACTGTCAGGATCAGACTGGCTATCCCTAGCCCTTGAATATCAGCGACTTGGAGTTGGCAAGTATTGTCAAATTGTACGCCTTCTGGCAAAGCTAACGTCAGCGGGGCATCAAATTGATTACCACTTTGGTTGAGATAAATGAGCAAAGAGCCGGATTGCGCATAGATAATGTCAGTGGTGCCGGAGCCGTCGATATCCGCCAAAAACAGCCGTTCGGGATTGAAGCTAGTTTCGGGCTGGTTAAATCCTGGCAGGGTCAGTGGTTGACCGAAACGGCCATGTCCCAGATTAGGCCAACAAGTGACGCGATTAGCCCTGATTTCCACTAGGTGCTGTTGACCGGAACCGAGCATATCGCTGAAAGCCACCAGTTTGCGGGCGTCGGTTCCAGTAACTGGCAGAGTGATACCTGTGGATTGGGGGACATCTTGTCCTTTACGCCAGCCGTTTCGCTGGTTGGCGTACAGACGCACGCTTTTCGGCCCGATCAACACTAAATCGGATAAGCCTGCCCCGGTAAGGTCAGCGAACTGGATGCTTGGGTGAAAATATTCTACTGGCAAGGCATTGATTGGCGTAAAGTGCGTCCATTTTCCATCGGGTTGCTGGCTATGGTATCCGCGAATACCGGAGGCGGTGATTACCCAATCCAGTTGGCCGTCTCCGTTGATATCCATCAATGAGGCATTATCCTGCAAACTGGGTAGGGTAGGCAGTGGGGCGATTTTGTCGTAAGTGACGGCATTACTATCCCCGTCTTCCTGACGTTGCGGCGCTTTATACCACCAAGCACCGCGATCTTGGTACAGCATACCCGGCAACCCTTCTCCTCGCAGATCAACCAATTGATAACGTTGCTGCGAGTTAAAATTATCTAGTGCATCAAAACGTTGCCATGTTGGCATCTTCTCTAGGTTGAACCGCTGCCAGGCCAACTCTAATGGTGGCAGAGTGATTGGGCTGCCATCCGGTTCGTGACTCAATTGGCGGGCGGCAATCAATGTGGTGACGCTGGCATTTCTATCGTAATCCAGTATTAAGCGTCCAACCAGTTCCGGGGCGTCACTGGTACCGGCTTCTCCGGCCATGAGCGCGGTACGGTGAAACATCAGTACTTGTTGGCATAAGCGGCGAGTACGTACTTCAAAACCGTATTCATAGCGAGAGAAGATATCCTGGCGTACAGGCCATTGTGCTGTACCTGCATCCCATTTCGGCACGGTATGAAGTGACGTATCGCGTTCACCGTGGTCAAAGACCAGATGAAACAGCCACTCTTCCGGTGTCGGAGGTGTGTTATCCAGTACGAACAGGCTGGTTTGCGGTTTGATGTTACCGTAGTTCACCTGTACCAGATAGCGCTGTGCGGTAGCATTGGGGTGAGCGGTTTTTTCATTGTCGTCACAATGGGTTTCATCTTCGGCTCGGTATTGATAACTGACATGTTCACCGGTTGGTGTCACGGTTTCTTCCAGCAACCACTGGGCGATTTGTTGATCATTTTGCGGATTTGCCAGACAAGCCTGTGCGGTTTTCCCTAAGATGTGCAGTTGGCCGTCCGGTGACGATATCAGCCAGAAAGCGCGTCCTTCTTGACCGGAGGCCGGTTGCCAGTATTCGATTCTGCTGAAATCCACGATCTGGCGGGCTTGATAGCGGGTCACGGTATAGGAGATTGGCAAGGTCACGCCTTGCAGCGTCTTAACGTCTTGACGGATTGGTTGCCCTTGGTTATTTAGGGCAATATTCATGACTTCGCCTTGTGGAGATAAGAACGTGTCGTCATTACCGTATTGTGGAATGCCATGTTGGGTGCGTCGGCTAATAGTCATGACGCCACATTGCCAGCCGATACCGAAAGGCCCGTTACCTGCACTACTGCTGTAAAGCAGCGATAATCCAGGCGCAGTCCCTCTGCCAGTCGAAAGGGGCAACGGCAGAGATAGAGTGGCCATTCCATCAGGGCCGGCAGCACTTAGCGCTTCTCCCATGCCATTGATAGCTCCGCCACCTTTGGGAAGTGACAGCGTTGTAATCGATACTTCTGGTGAATCCTGCATAAAAGTACTCCTTAATAACAGGCCCCTAATAGGGAGGGACCTGTGATCGACAAAGAAAAAAAATTTATGCGTCTCGAATGATGTAATTCAGATGCACAATGATGTCACTCAGATTGGCAACTAGCCCACGTTGCGTTCTTTCTTTACCGGCATGGAAAATATTGAGCTCCAGTGTACCGGTTGTTGCTTTTCGACCTTCAAAAGGCAGAAAACGGCTATCTAGGTTGCTCAGAGTGGTACTACCGACATTCAAACTTTGTCCGACACGTAACCAGGTCAGACGTTGCCAAAGTGATGTAAAACTTTTCGGCCAGTTATTTTCTCCTAATAGCAAGGTATTCACTTGCGCTATCGTACCTTTATCCATCTCATGCAATGTGGCGATAAGTGAAGCTGCATTTTCAGCCGTCATATCTTTAGCATTTAATTGATCGAAATAGCGGATCATTTCATCACGGGAAACGGTGACCTGAGTTTGCCACTATTTAAAACATGATAGTGTGAGTAATAAGTGAGTTTTAGTGGTACAACTATTGAAGCGGCGGCTTGATCTGGATTACCCGCAATCAATATCTATCTTAGGTATTTAGAATCATTTTCACTATTTGGTAAGAGTGTTAACTGATGGAGGAATGACTTTATAGCGTGAAAGCTTATTATGTTAAGCTTAATTTTTATTAATGTAGGAATAAAAAATTAATTTAATCATAGCGGTAAAGAAACCTCGTAACAGTTTCAGACTGAAAATAATCAGACTTGAATTGATCGGGGCATTTCTGGTCTTTTACCGGGTGATGGCTCCTCGCCTTATCGGCATAGATATCTACACAGTTTCCGTCAAAAATGGTATTGATATTCAGTATGCCCTCAATTTTTCTATCGTCAGAACAGATAAATAACGGATAGTTTCATGTTTATTGATACTCACTGCCATTTTGATTTCCCTCCGTTTCGTGATGATGAACAGCAGAGCCTGCAACGGGCGGCACAGGTTGGTGTGGATAGAATTATTGTCCCCGCTATTAGTAGTGCAAATTTGCAACAGGTATCTGAATTGGCTTGTACTTATCCTGCAATTTATGCTGCATTGGGTTTACATCCTCTTTATATCGATCAACATCAGGAAGCGCATCTTGCGGATTTGGAATCGTTTCTGAAACAGAAACACGAAAAGTTGGTGGCGGTTGGGGAGATTGGGCTTGATCTCTATATGACTGAACCCCAATTTGAAAAACAGAAAGCGTTGTTATGCGATCAATTGCGGTTAGCAAAACAGTATGAACTGCCGGTTATCCTTCATTCCCGAAAAAGCCATGATCAACTGGCAGCGATCCTAAGAAGAATCAACCTTCACCGTACCGGTGTAGTACACGGATTTGCGGGTAGCTTATCGCAGGCGGAGGCTTTTATCGGTTTGGGATATTACCTTGGGGTAGGGGGAACCATTACTTATGAAAGAGCGCAGAAAACACGTCGCGTAATGGCTGAACTCCCGTTAACGTCTCTGGTGCTGGAAACCGATGCTCCAGATATGCCGCTTTTCGGTTTTCAGGGAGAACCTAACCGGCCGGAAAAAATTGCCGGAGTTTTTGCTTCGTTATGTGAGCTCCGCCGCGAAGTTCCTGATGAGATTGCTCGCCAACTTTATCATAACAGTGTTGAGTTATTTGGATTAATTATATGATTTAGAGCCTATCTCAATAGGCGTAATTGTTGCAGACAGTTTGAACACGGACAGCGCGGAAAAACCGGAGCGTACACGTAGTACGTGAGGATTTTGAGCACTGCCCAGGTTCAAAATGGCAAATAAAATAGCTCTATTGGGATAGGCAGTTACAGAGTGATTTTAACGACTATTGGTAAAGCTCCAAGGTTATAATATTTGCAATTAATTTTCCTTGAAAAAATCCTTTATAAATTCATCCGTATCAATTAAATCACCTTTAATTTCGCTCGACAGTTTGCTCAAAAAGTCAACCAAATATTGGGCATTCAATTGTGCAATCTTCTTACCCTCTGTGGTATTCATTTTTTCGGGGAGTTTAAATAACTTTGTCTGAAAGTGATCGATTGTATAGGATTTGTCATCCAAGGGGCGATTAAGTGCAAAGGGATCATCATGATGAAAAAGCCCCTGACCGAGCATACCCGCTATATAAAATACTCTGGCGAGTCCAATAGCCCCTAATGCATCCAATCGGTCTGCATCTTGGAGTATTTTAGCTTCTATTGTTTTGGCAGGTAAGTTTGCGCTGTAGCTATGGGTTATAATGGCGTGTTCTACCGCATCATAAAGTTCTTTTGGGAACTCTGGAAATTCAATAGATAGAATTTTTACGGCTTCCTGTGCTGCAAGTTTTGAAGACTGTTTTTTTTCTGGATGATCCTTTGGTAATGACACAATGTCATGTAAGTAACTTGAGGCAATGATAATTAAAGGCTCACCTCCTTCTTTCTCCATGATTCTTTTCGCGTTATTTGCAACACGGATCAGATGCCCAATATCATGAGCATTATCATTAGAGTGAGCGAGTCGATGTTTCAAAAATTCTCTCAAGCGTTCTTCTAGCATATTGGCTTTCATTATTTTCATATAATATGTCTTCATATCTTCTATCTTCTATCTTCTATCTTCTATCTTCTGTCCTTTAGCTGTGCTTACCTGATAATTATTTCTTAATTGTTGATTATTTTGCCATTCCGAGATTAGATTATCTATTGAAGATTATTTCCGCAAATTTGTGTGATTCACATCACATTTATCATTTTTTTATTGCTTTTTGCAGTAGATATTTGTGATGTCAATAGCTTGTTCATTCCGATGACTGAGTATAATCAGCGCCGACTCAGCGTCAGTGAGCGATTTACGTTCAACTGACATATTTAATTTATTATTAAGTGAACAGGGATTCTTCCAATGCAACTCTTTATGAGCCTGGTCGGGATGGTAGTGCTGATTTTGATCGCAGTACTCTTTTCCAGTAATTATCGCGCTATTAAACTCCGTACTGTCCTTGGTGCCTTTTTGATTCAGATCGCTATCGGTGCTTTTGTACTTTATGTTCCCACAGGTAAGAAAATATTAATGGGTATGTCTGAGGGAGTTTCTAGTGTTATCCAGTTTGGTCAACAAGGAATGGATTTTATTTTTGGTGGATTAGTTTCCCCCAAAATGTTTGAACTGTTTGGTGGTGGGGGATTTGTTTTCGCCCTGCGTGTACTGCCTATTATTGTTTTCTTCTCTTCATTGATTGCAGTGTTGTACTACATTGGTGTTATGCAGCTAGTTATCAAAGTCTTGGGGGGGGGGCTGCAAAAGATTCTCGGAACTTCACGTACAGAATCTTTGTCTGCGACAGCGAATATTTTCGTGGGCCAAACTGAGGCACCACTGGTTGTTCGCCCTTATATTGCGACTATGACTCAATCTGAACTGTTTGCGGTAATGAGTGGTGGTCTGGCATCCGTTGCGGGTTCAGTACTGGCGGGTTATGCATCAATGGGTGTTCCTTTGGAATATCTGATTGCGGCTTCCTTTATGGCGGCACCAGGTGGCCTGTTGTTCGCGAAATTGATGGTGCCTGAAACTGAAAAGCCACGCGATACTGTTGATGCAATGTCACTGGTCGCTGAAGAGGAACGTCCTGCTAACATTATTGATGCAGCCGCCTCTGGTGCTGCTTCTGGTATGCAATTGGCATTGAACGTCGGGGCAATGTTATTGGCGTTTGTTGCCCTGATTGCATTGTTGAATGGTATTCTCGGTGGAATCGGTGGTTGGTTTAATTATCCACAACTTTCTCTTGAACTGGTGTTGGGGTGGGTCTTCGCGCCAATTGCTTACCTGATTGGTGTTCCGTGGAATGAAGCAACGGTAGCAGGTTCTTTCATCGGTCAAAAAATAGTTGTGAACGAATTTGTTGCTTTTATGAATTTCGGTGCCTATTTGAAACCGGATGATGTGGTTATGGCGGCGGGTTTGCAGGTTCTATCAGATCATACTAAAGCAATTATCTCCTTCGCATTGTGTGGTTTTGCTAACCTTGCTTCCGTTGCTATCCTGCTAGGGGGTCTGGGCGGTATGGCACCGAACCGCCGCGGAGATGTTGCTCGTTTGGGAATGAAAGCCATTATCGCGGGCACATTATCCAACTTAATGAGTGCAACTATCGCAGGCTTCTTCCTGGCTCTGTAACGTTGCTGAAATTAGGCAGGTGGGATAATCCCGCCTGCAATCTATCGTCCTACCGGTTTATCTTTAATTCGTGATGAAGAAGCAGCGTCTTTATACTCTTTATACTCTATTGTTTGTTGGACGTGAGTTATACCCGTCATCTTTCAAGTTGCCTCTTTGTTGGCTGCACTCACTCACCCCGGTCACATAGTTATCTATGCTCCCGGGGATTCACTCCCTTGCCGCCGCAATGCATCTTGAAATCCATAGGGTATATATTTTTTGTCGTGTATTATTTGATGATAATCTAGCAGAAGCTAGCCGCGATAATAACGTTGGAGAGTTTTATGACCGATTTAACCGCAGCAGCGCAGCGTGCGCTGAGTTTGATGGATTTAACGACACTCAATGATAATGATACCGATGAAAAAGTGACGGCACTTTGTCATCAGGCGAAAAGCCTCGCGGGCAATACTGCGGCTATCTGTATCTACCCTCGTTTTATTCCTCTGGCACGTAAAGTATTACGTGAACAGGGCACACCTGAAATCCGCATTGCAACAGTGACAAACTTCCCACATGGTCATGACGATATTGACATCGCTTTAGCTGAAACCCAAGCGGCTATTGCTTATGGCGCTGATGAGGTCGATGTGGTTTTCCCATACCGTGCATTGATGGCCGGTAATGAACAAGTCGGTTTTGAGATGGTAAAAGCGTGTAAAGCCGCCTGTGCAGAAGCGGATGTGCTGCTAAAAGTTATTATTGAAACGGGTGAACTGAAAGAGGCATCTCTGATCCGTAAGGCATCTGAAATTTCAATCAACGCGGGTGCCGATTTTATCAAAACATCTACAGGTAAAGTGCCGGTTAACGCGACATTGGCAAGTGCTGAAATCATGATGAAGGTGATTCATGAGATGGGTGTGGGTGAAACGGTTGGCTTCAAACCGGCTGGTGGCGTGCGTACCGCTGAAGAGGCTGCACAATATCTGGCATTAGCTGATCATATCATGGGTGACAAATGGGTTGATGCCCGTCATTTTCGTTTTGGGGCTTCTAGCTTGTTAGGCAACTTGCTAAATACTCTGGGTCATCAGGGGCAAAAACAAAGCAGCCATTATTGATAATCGCTCACCGCATCAGTCGGCGCGTAACGGCTTTAATCATGATTAATACCCTATGGATTTTAAGATGGATCGCGACGGCAAGGGAGTGAATCCCCGGGAGCATAGCGAACGATGTAACCGGGGTAAGTGAGTGCAGCCAACAAAGAGGCAATTTGAAAGATAACGGGTATAGCGTGATTTGACGCAGGAGAAAATTATGAAACGTACATTCATCATGGTATTGGATTCTTTTGGCATTGGTGCCAGTAAAGATGCCGAAAAATTTGGTGATCAAGGATCTAACACCTTGGGGCACATTGCAGAAGCGTGTGCCCGTGGTGATGCGGATATCGGTCGCAAAGGGCCTCTGTATTTGCCGAACTTAAGCCGTTTAGGTTTGGGGAAAGCGACTGAGGAGTCCTGTGGAACTTTCCCTGTCGGCTTGGATAAAGACGCGGACATTATTGGTGCTTACGCTTACGCCAGTGAACTCTCTTCCGGTAAAGATACACCGTCAGGTCATTGGGAAATTGCCGGTGTCCCGGTGCTGTTTGACTGGGGTTACTTCAAAGATGAAGAAAACAGCTTTCCGCAGGCATTGTTGGATAAACTGGTAGAACGCGCAAATCTGCCAGGTTATCTCGGTAACTGCCACTCTTCTGGTACGGTTATTCTGGATAAACTGGGTGAAGAGCATATGAAAACGGGTAAACCGATTTTCTATACTTCTGCTGATTCGGTATTCCAGATTGCTTGCCACGAAGAGACATTCGGTTTAGATCGTCTGTATGAGCTATGTGAAATTGCCCGTGAAGAATTGACTGATGGCGGTTACAACATTGGCCGGGTGATTGCGCGTCCGTTTGTTGGAGACAAAGCGGGTAACTTCCAGCGTACCGGTAATCGCCATGATTTAGCGGTAGAGCCACCTGCTCCTACCATGCTGAAAAAATTAGTCGATGAGAAAAATGGCGAAGTCATTTCTATCGGTAAAATTGCCGATATCTATGCAAACGTCGGCATTACGCAAAAAGTGAAAGCGACCGGCATTGATGCATTGTTTGATGCAACGCTGGTGGAAATGGAAAAAGCAGGTGATAACACCATCGTATTCACTAACTTTGTCGATTTCGACTCTTCTTATGGTCATCGTCGTGATGTTCCGGGTTATGCGGCGGCATTGGAACTGTTTGACCGTCGTCTGCCTGAAATGCTGAAACGGGTGAAAGATGATGACATTTTAATCCTGACCGCCGACCACGGTTGTGATCCAACGTGGTCTGGTACTGACCACACTCGTGAGCACATTCCGGTGCTGATTTATGGACCAAAAGTGCAACCTGGTTCATTGGGTCACCGTGAAACTTTTGCTGATATTGGACAGACAGTCGCTAAATATTTCGAACTGTCGCCAATGGAATATGGCAAATCAATGTTCTGAACCTACTGACTGGCTGCTTTTGGGCAGCCAAATATCACTAAAATAACCAGTAAATAAAAAAATATAAGGAATTTAATGATGGCTACTCCCCATATTAATGCTGAGATGGGTGATTTTGCAGATGTTGTTCTGATGCCTGGCGATCCGTTACGTGCGAAATATATTGCTGAAACTTTTCTGGAAAATGCGCGGCAGGTAAACGATGTACGCGGCATGTTGGGATTTACCGGTACTTATAAAGGCCGCCCGATTTCTGTGATGGGGCATGGTATGGGTATCCCATCCTGCTCTATCTATGCGAAAGAGCTGATCACTGATTTTGGTGCTAAAGTCCTTATCCGTGTAGGTTCCTGTGGTTCAGTACGTCAAGATGTTCAATTGCGTGACGTAATTATTGGCATGGGGGCATGTACTGATTCCAAAGTTAACCGTATACGTTTTAAAGATCACGATTTTGCGGCGATTGCTGATTTCGATCTGGTCCGTAACGCTGTTGATGCGGCTAAAGCAAAAAACATCAATGTGCGCGTAGGTAACATTTTCTCGGTTGAGCTGTTCTATACTCCTGATCCACAACTGTTCGATATCATGGAAAAATATGGCATTCTGGGCGTAGAAATGGAAGCTGCGGGTTTTTACGGTGTTGCGGCTGAATATGGCGCAAAAGCACTGACTATCTGTACCGTTTCTGATCACATCCGCACTCATGAAAAACTGACCGCCGAGGAACGCCAGACGACTTTCAATGAAATGATTGAAATCGCACTGGAATCCGTTCTGTTGGGTGATAAATAATTCCGGTTCTACATTTGCTGTTGATTGCATAAAAAGAGCCGTTTTTATTTAAATGCCAGCCAGTTGAAAAAATTGGCTGGCATTGCTTTTTTATTGAGTGGCTTTTTCTAACGCTTGAGCCAAATCGGCGATAAGATCCTCTGCATCCTCTATACCCACAGAAATGCGTACCAACTGTGGCGTGATCCCAGAAGCAAGGCGTTTTTCTAATGGAATAGACGCGTGAGTCATACTGAATGGTTGGCTGATCAGACTCTCCACCCCGCCCAGACTTTCTGCCAGGGTAAATAGTTTTAGCTCTTGAATTAACCGACGGGCATAATCATCATCACCGTTTAAGTGAACAGAAATCATACCGCCAAAGCCCTTCATTTGACGTTTCGCCAGTTCATGCTGTGGATGGGAAGCGAGGCCGGGATAGAAGACGGTTTCGATCTGAGGCTGTTGTTCCAGCCAGTGAGCGATCTTTGATGCACTGTCAATGTGGCGTTGCATACGCAGAGCAAGTGTCCGCATTCCGCGTAGTACCAGGAAACTACTAAATGGATCGAGCACACCACCTACAGAGTTTTGCAGAAAACCAAGTTTTTCTGCTAGCTCTGCATTTTTTCCGACAACTGCCAGCCCGGCGATCACATCGGAGTGGCCGTTTAAATATTTAGTGGCGGAGTGCACGACGATATCAAATCCCAGATCAAGTGGGCGCTGGAGATATGGTGAGGCGAAAGTGTTATCTGCCACACTAATAATACTGTGACGTTGCGCTATTTGTGCGATAGCCGTCAGATCTGCCAGTTTCAGCAAGGGATTGGTGGGGGTCTCCACCCAAATCATTTTTGTGTCGGGACGAATAGCTGCTTCAAGGCCGGTAATGTCATTGGCTTCCACGTAAGTGACACGCAAACCGGCGGTGCGGCTACGTACTTTTTCGAGTAGCCGGTAGGTACCACCGTACAGATCATCGACTGCCACCAAATGGCTATCTTTATCCAAGAGTTCTAGCACCGTGGAACTGGCAGCGAGCCCTGAGCTAAAAGCGTAGCCTCGGCTACCGTTTTCCAGTTCGGCTATCGCGCTTTCCAGAGCGTCACGTGTCGGATTACCACTGCGGGAATATTCATAACCCGTGTGTTGACCGGGGGCTGATTGGGCGTAAGTTGATGTTGCATAAATTGCCGGCATTACCGCACCAGTGTGATCTGGTGTGTAGCCGGCGTGAACAGTTTTAGTATCGAACTTGGTCATAAAGTCATTCCTAAAAATCAATTAAGTTGCTGACGCCATGCGTTCAGCACATCTGTGCGAGTTACCAGCCCAAGAAAATGGTCATTATTGACGATCAGCGCCACATGTCCGGCGTCGAAAGTTGCCATCAATTGTTGCAAAGAAGCGTTCTTATCCAGCGTTTTCACCTGATGAGTCATGGCGTGGCTAACGGGCAGGCTAAAATTGCGTGGATCAGCCTGCACGGTGTGCATCAAATCCCACTCGTCGATGATGCCAACGACTTGCCCTCCTTCCAGCACGGGTAATTGAGAAATCTCATACAAGCGCATTCGGGTATGTGCCGTTTTTAACGTATCTTCTGGCGATATAAAAACCGTAGCGCCATCCTGATAACGGTAAGTAATATAATCGCTGAGATCGTGCTGTAGCACACGCGATTGGAACCCCTGTTCTAGCATCCAATAATCGTTAAACATTTTTGACAGATACTTGTTTCCACTGTCACACGCTAGCGTAACCACACGTTTGGGGGTAGTTTGCGCTCGGCAATAGCGCAGTGCGGCGGCGAGCAAGGTTCCGCTGGAAGAACCCGCCAGCACACCTTCCTTTAGCAACAGATCACGGGCACTGGAGAAAGCTTCTGCATCACTGACACGGTATGCGTGGCGCACTCGACTAAAATTGCCCAGAGGAGGGACAAAATCTTCGCCAATACCTTCCACTTGCCAACTCCCGGCCTCACCATATTTGCCGTGTTCGATATAGTCCACCAGGATAGAACCATTTGGGTCTGCCAGAACAAATTCAGTTTCCGGCGAAACTTGAGCGAAATAGTGGCTCAAGCCGCCAAGCGTGCCACCGGACCCGACACCGATCACCACTGCATCGACATTGTGGTCCATTTGCTGCCAGATTTCCGGTCCGGTAGTGGTAGTGTGCGCTGCTGAATTAGCTGGATTATTGAACTGATCGATGTAATAAGCACCGGGGATCTCTTGCGCCAGACGTAGGGCATAATCTTGATAGTACTCTGGATGACCTTTGCTGACATCAGAACGGGTAAGACGTACATCGGTACCTAGTGCACGCAGATGAAACACCTTCTCTCGGCTCATCTTATCTGGAACAACCAGAATCAATTTATAGCCTTTCAGGGCGGCGACCAGTGCCAACCCGATGCCGGTATTACCAGCAGTCGCTTCGATAATTGTACCACCAGATTGAAGTAGCCCCTGTTCTTCTGCCTGCTCGATCATGGAAAGAGCAACGCGATCTTTAATAGAGCCACCGGGATTTTGATTCTCCAGCTTAATAAATAATTGACATGGGCCGGTATTTAGATGGGTTAACTCCAGCAACGGGGTATTGCCAATCATATCGAGAACAGAGCGTGATGTGGTCATATCATATCCAGATAATCCGTTGTATTCAGATAGTTATGGAGGATAACGCTGTATATGTATTTGTTTGAAAGAATGAATAGCAACCATATATAGCCAAAAGGAATATATTAGTTTTACTTTAGATGTGAAGAAGTATAGACGTTTAGATTTCCTGATTTATTAAAGTGTGAGGTAAATAAAATCATTTAATTTACTGTCAGGAGCTAATCAGAATAAAAACGATGATTTTTATCGACAATTTATACTTCGATAACTTAGTTATTAATCTAAGAAGTATTCAGGTTTCAAAAATATTCCATGAACAAGATGATGGCTATTTTCATCTTGTTTCTTGGAGTCTCCGTTGTGATTTTAAAATAACATCTTCCTGTTTACTGTCATTAAGATATGAGATTTTTTTACTCTGGAAAATCATATGCATTTTGTGTAGAGTTTGATCGTGAAAAAATAATTAACGAGTGTACCATTCTGGAGTGCGATCATTAAGGATGAAAAAACAAATGATAGGACACTTCACTCGTTGCAAAACTATCTGCTGTTAATGAAACAATGTTCTGATTCAGATGAAGAAAAATTTCTAAAAGATTTTGATATCAATTTATCTAGTGGTGAAGATTACCAGTTTTTAATGCGTGAGCATATGATTTCTAAACTAAAAGATTTAATGCAAGCTATTGGGCGCGTTGAGCGTAAAGATACGAAGATGAACACAGAGATATTTATTCCAGATAGTGCTGTAGAGGATGGAATAGTTCTGTTTAATCAATTTACTCGAATTAAAAAAATCGTCCGATATTGGAGAGTATGTCTCTATTAAATCATAATTTTATGCGGCTATGCGAAAAAGAAAGAGTGATATGTAGTTTTAAATCGTGTGAAGAGAGAAAATCATTTGAGAAAGAAATAGCTCGAAATTCGGCTTTACTTAAAGAATTTTTTGAAGATTTTGTTCCAGAGATTCTCTCAGTTGCAAGGAAAGATAATGTTGAAGCGATTATATTTAATGAACAGCTTCGATCTATTGAAAGTTTGATATCGCCATCAAACTATGTAAAAAAATTGAAATCAAATCCTCATGTTCAAAAATACCAAGTAATGATGGATGCGGTTGATGCATTATATATACCCTATGGATTTCAAGATGGATCGCGACGGCAAGGGAGCGAATCCCCGGGAGCATAGATAACTATGTGACCGGGGTGAGTGAGTGCAGCCAACAAAGAGGCAACTTGAAAGATGATGGGTATATTGATATATCTACTGCTCCACAGTTAAAGTTAAGTATTAAAAATCTTGAAGATGGGATAGTAACGTTAACTGATATTGAACATGGCTATTCAATATATCATCCTAAGGAATGGATATTTTCAGGTATTGGTAATCGAGTTGGTGGTAGAAAAGATGAACATGTCACACATCTTTTAAAAGAAATTACAATTCTAAGCAAGAATGTGTTTAAAGATTGCATTCCACATCCCTTTTTTATTCCATTGCTCAAAGGGAATATTGGTGAGTATTTATTTACCTTACTTTTGGCTAGATTACATCATTGTCAGCCAATAGATCCTAAATTATTGAGTGGAAAAATAGGAAAAAAAGCTTATGAGTTGTTTGATTTTTATATTGAGGTGGATAAGCATTTAATTTGTGTTGATACAAAAAATTGGTCATCTACTTTAGATAAAAGATATCAATCTTTAAAAACGCATAATAATGCGCAAAGAAAAGCTGAAACTATTTTAAGTTATATTGATAATAAATATGAATCGGTTAAGTTCGTATACTTAAATACTCGTATAGAAAATAACCCATTAAATCTTGAACAAGAAATATCTTCAGATAGTAAAATTTATTATCTTAACTTATTTAAAGAATACTTTGGGTATGAAAACAAAAAGCAAGATTATGATCAGGATTTTCGTATAGGTTCAGGAAGTGAGTTAGTTAAAGAAGTTCGTATTAATAAACAAATTTTAAACTTATTGCAAGGTGGTTGATAATGATAAAGTTAGCTGATATTGCTAAAGATTGTTCTGGCGTTTCTCCTGTAGCTAAAACTAATATTTTAGACATTGACGGGAGTATTTCTGTTAATATAGAAAAGCTATTTGAAGTAGATGATGGTAGTGGATTATATATTACTCACGGTCAAAAGAGTTTTGTTAAAGAAGTAGGAGAAAGAGACAAAGATTTCTATACTAAAGTAGATAAGGAAATACAAAAAATCATAAGGAAAAAACTAAATTTAAATCCATCAGAAAAAGTGTTTTACGATAGTTTTTGGAGTAATAAAGCAGTTCACTTTTTTTATCTTTCCGACCAGGAATATGACATAAAAGGGTTTATTGATAAACTTGAAGAAAATAGCAAATTTTTATGCAATGTTTTTTCTGCGATTGTGGGATTGCATATTAAAAGAATTTTTCTGAAAGAACTTGCAGAGAATTATGAAATAGAACCTGAATTTTATAATTCACGAATTTATTTATCAGCAGAACAACGAGGTAATATAATTGATACTTTTTATCCACATTTTCATTTCTTTTATCAAAAAGAATTAGTCGTAAATTTACATAGAAAGGTTTTTAGAATTGAAAAAAAAGTGGATTCATACAATACAGAAGAAATTCAATTGTTATTTAGAACTAAAGAAAATAATTTTCAGGTCACAGATAATATCAATACCAATGAACACTCTGAGAAAAAATTTATGCGATTCATGAAAGGATATCGAAATAGTAAAAATTATGTTCAAAACTTGATTATACAAAAAATAAAAGAACTATTAAATCATGCTGAGATCTCTTTTAATGAAAGATACTTTAGAGCTGATTATGTCCTTCATGACTTTATCACGGTTAATAAAAATTTATTACATCCTCTGGTATTAATAGATGCCAGAATGCCAAAGCATTCTGCTGATAGTAAATCCAAAATGTTTTTGGAAAAAGAGATTAAGGAAGTATTTGAACTAAAAGAATTAACTTATTCTTCTGCTAAAGATTTTAATGCATTGGATAAAAATAAAAACTATTTAGTTCTCAATTCATTGGATGATGGAGCTAAAACCAGTATATTGGTCAAGGGTGAAATTAAAAACACGACATGGGATGCATTTAAGCATATTGGAGAAAAGGGAATAGAAGATGCTGAATTGGATTACTATTCGGAATTAAAACACTATAGGTTTGAAGAGCAAGGTGAAACAGTTATTCAGGGTATAAATTTAGATAATGATATTGTGGAAAACGATAAGAAGACCGGCTTGGAAAGATTAAGTAATAAAATAATTATAAAAATTCAAAAGATCAAAAGTGAACTTTGGTTAAAAGAGAGAATTTTCAAAGAGAAAAAAATTGAAAATATTGATCTTCCTGATTTAAAGATAACTCTTGTGTATATTAGGATTCCAGAAGAATATAAGAAAAATAAGGAAATACTTGCTTCAATAGTTGATGTTGATATTCATAATAAAACGCTTTTCATCAATGAGCATTCACTGGTGAATAATGCAGATGCTCTTGGGGAAAAATGCAAGTTTATGAAAAAAATATCAAAACTTTATAATGATTCTTTTTATTTGTTTGATAATGTTGAAAAAGTATGTCTTAGTCGATATCACTCGGATAGAATTCCTAGAATCATCGGTAATCAGAAAATAGATAATATTGAATATGCCTTGGAAGATGAAAATTTAGTGAATAGGGTATGTAATCCGATTGAAACAGTTTTGCCCTATTACTTAGCGCCTAAACAGAATAGTCAGTATGAACATATTTATCTTCAACCGAGGGGAGATGACTTATTGTATTTTGTATCACCATGCAATTCACCTCATCAAACGATTGCAAAAGAGAACTTAATTTATAATATTCTGACTATGGATAAAGAGGGTAAACAGATAAATGCGATGGAACAAAATATTACATCTATTTTCCTACGTTCTTTTACCAGCGATATATTAAGGTTAAGGGAAGTTAGTAAAAGCTCTTTATTTGAGAAAATAGCTAAGATATACATTGAAAACTAGGTGAAAATTAAAAGGTTTTCTCTGAAAAAGCGGAAGGATTATACCGGCGGCACCGAGGCCATGCTAAAAGTCACGGTGCCATCTCTTCCTTCGAAAGGGTACTCCCGCTGACATAAAGCGGGAGGGGAATAACTGGCAAAAGTAGAAACGCAAAATCCAGCGCATACATGCCCGTATCGCCAATATCCGCAAAGATTACCTTCATAAAGTCACGATGACTATCAGCGAAAACCACCAGCAAAAACCACTCAATGATCGTCATTGAGGACTTAAAGGTGAAAAACCTTAGTTTTTACATATTCCTGAACTGATTCAAAACATTTAACAGGATTAACGGGATTTTGAAAATGATTAAAAAAATGGGTTTTGATTTTAATACCATTAGCTAATCTAGTTTTAAACCTGAAAAATAAAATACAGGAAAAACGAGAAAACTGAATGCCAATTTAATGAAAATGGGGAGGATAAATATAGGCTATAAAACGTAAATATCATTCATTAAATCTTTTCTAGCGGTCGTAAAATCCTTTTTATCGGTGATTAGTCAGCTAAGGGGGAAAAACAGATACTCCATTAATGCCAGATTTTTAAAAGGTATAGAGTGATTAAAGATGGCCTATTTACTGCCATAACCATTTAAAAGCACGAATACAGAGAGATTAAATTTTTATATAACAGGTTGATTTAACATAATAAATACCACTTTTTAGCAGAATAGTTAATGATATTTAATCGAAACCTATTAACCATTAACGGAAAGTTGAAAAGAAATCAGCACGATAGGGAAAGTTTTTTAATGAACTGAAAGTGAGATGTTTTCTCACCGTCATTTTAAGACGTAAGCTATAAAAATAATGCAATAAAAAAGAGATAAAACGGTTAATTTGGCAGGATTTAAGCCATGGAAAAGGAGGGTTTATCCGAGAAAACATCAAGAGATATCTTTAATATAGTCAGGCTATTTACTGGCTGATTTATATACCCGTCATCTTTCAAGTTGCCTCTTTGTTGGCTGCACTCACTCACCCCGGTCTCATAGTTATCTATGCTCCCGGGGATTCGCTCCCTTGCCGTCGCGATGCATCTTGAAATCTATAGGGTATAAAAGCCACTTACTGCTTATCCCAATAGGGCTATTTTATTTGCTATTCTTTGCCATAAAGAGCGAACCTGGGCAGTGCTCAAAATCCTCACGTACTACGTGTACGTTCCGATTTTTCCGCGCTGTCCATGTTCACTGTTTATTTATAAGAACGGCCTGCAACAATTACGCTTATTGGGATAGGCTCTTAGGATTGCCAGTAAAACAGAGCCAGTAAAAATAAAATGTAGAGAGGGTAAAAATAACGGTTAAAACCTTATGCCGATTAAAACCAGAGATTAAAAAATGATTTTTAATAGTAGTTTAAAACTTACCCATCATAAACATTTTAGTGAAAAACAAGAAAAAAATGGGTTTTGTTAATATTCATATTCCTGGAAAAAAGGAAGATAAACATATGAATAATTTAATTAGATGATCTATTTTCCCAAAGGAATCGATTTTAATAATATTTTTAAATA